>JBEQLC010000100.1:0-7026 GCA_040326175.1 Desulfobacteria bacterium
GCCATATAAATGCCGTCTGTGGCAAAATCGACAGGCCGCAGTTTGGCATGGGCTTCCTGGAAAAAGCCCTCCTCGTTAATGGCAAGCTTGTAGAGCCTTGAAAAGAGCTTGCCGTCTTCGGGCGGCAAGATAGCCGATGCAAGGGTTATAAGGTCTGCATCGATCTGGACTTCCATCTGAAGCATCTGGTCTAAGAGCGTAACACTGAGTCTGTCGTCTGTTATCTCCACCCTTGGTTTTTCATCCAGACTGTAGCGGATAAAAGCGATCCCTCTGGAACGAGCTTCCCTGTAAATAGCTTCTCTCTGACCATACGTGCGAATGTCACGAAACAGGACATAAATGTCCATGCCTGGGTTCAGCTCTTTCAGTCTCAAGGCGCTCTGAACCGAATGGGTGCAGCAAACCTTGCTGCAGTATGGCCTTTCTGGTTCTCTCGAACCAACACACTGGATGAAGACCGCCGATTTGATCTCCTTGAGCCTGTCAGGATCTGTCGCAACAGCCCTGTCAAGGTCCAGGGAGGTAAAGATGTTGGGGTGCTCTCCGAAATGATACTCGCTCGGCTTAAGCTCATGCGCTCCTGTGGCTATAATGGTCGCACCGTGTTCAACAACTTCGGTCTCCTCCCCGGTCTTTACAGTAGCCCTGAAATTCCCTACAAATCCTTCGGCCTCTACAACGGTAGATTGCAGGTGCACAGAAACGAGCGGATGGTCTTCCACCCTTTGAACAATCTCTGCCAGAAAGGCCCCTATGTCTTCGCCTTTCCACGTTTTTAAGAGTTTCTGGCCGTGGCCCCCCAGTCTCTCTCCCTTTTCAACCAGATGGACAGGGAAACCCTGATCTGCAAGCCCAAGGGCTGCTGTCATGCCAGCCAGCCCGCCTCCTATAACAAGGCCGGCCTGGGTCACATCCAGCTTCACCTCTTCCAGGGGCTCCAGCCGCGCTGCCTTGGCCACAGCCATACGTATCAGGTCTTTTGACTTCTCTGTCGCTGCGTCCGGATCAGTGCTATGGACCCATGAGCACTGGTTCCGAATGTTGGCCATCTCAAAGAGGTACTTGTTAAGGCCCCCCTGGGTAACAGTCTCCTGAAAAAGTGGTTCGTGGGTTCTGGGGCTGCACGCAGCCACCACAATACGGTTCAACCCGTGCTCTTTGATAACGTCCTTTATCTTTTCCTGGGTATCCTGGGAACAGGTAAAGAGGTTCTCCTCCACATAGGAGACGTATGGCAGGCTTTTCGCATATTCTGCCACTTCCGGTACCCGGACAAATGCGCCGATGTTCTTACCGCAGTTGCAAACAAAGACCCCCACGCGCGGGGGCTCCCCCGCAATAACGCGCTCATCCACCTGGGGTCTTTCCTGCACCATGGTGCCCCGCGCTTCAGAAAGTCTGCCCCCTGCTGCACAGGCGGCTGCGCTGGCCTGCATGACTGAATACGGGATGTCCTTGGTGTCCTGAAAGGCCCCGCAAACGTAGATACCGGGTTGCGACGTCTTAACGGGCGCAAAGCTGCTGGTGGCTGCAAAACCGTACTGGTCAACCTCTATGCCGAGTTTTTCGGCCAGGGAGACCGTATCTTCTCGTACGCTCAGCCCCACGGAGAGGACCACCATGTCAAAATCCTCTTCAATCCGTTTTCCGGCCCCGTCCGTGTATCGAATCCTGAGGTTTCCCGTGTCGTCCACAGGCACAACACTATCGATCTTTGACTTTATGAACCTGATTCCCAATTCATCCCTGGCCCGCATGTAGTACTTTTCAGAGCCCTTACCCTGGGTCCGGATGTCTATATTGAATATTGCTGCATCGAGGAGACCAGTGCTGTGTTCCTTTGCAACCATGGCCTCTTTAATTGTGTAGGTGCAGCATACCGTTGAACAATAAGGGTTGGCGCCCTCGTGGCTGTCTCGTGACCCTACACACTGGAGCCAGGCGATCCTTTTGGGTTCTTTTTGATCAGAGGGCCTCACCATGTGTCCCTGGTAGGGGCCGCAGGAGCTAAGTATCCTTTCAAACTCCAGGCTGGTTACCACATTCGGATGGCGGCCGTATGAAAAGGTGTCTCGCTTGAGGGGGTCATAGGGAACAAAACCCGGAGCAAGGATCACGGCCCCCACGCGGATCTTGTGAACTTTGGCTTTCTCCTCAAAGTTGACGGCATTGGTCGGGCAAAATTTTTCGCACGCCCTACACCGCCCCGGTTTGAGAAAATAGATGCAGTTCCCGGCATCGATCGCATACTTCTGGGGCACGGCCTGGGGGTAGGTAAGATAGGCGGCCTTTCGCTCGCCCAGGCCGGCATTGTAAGCGTCAATAACGCGCTTGGGACACTTTTCCGCGCAGGTGCCGCAGGCAATGCACAGGTCCATGTCAATGTAACGTGGGGCCTGAACAACGGTCACCTCAAAATCACCGGCCGTTCCTGACAGATCTTCCACTTCAGACAGGGTTAGCAGCTCGATGTTGGGGTGCCGGCCGACCTCGACCAGTTTGGGCGAGACAATTCACATGGCGCACTCATTGGTGGGAAAGGTCTTGTCGAGCTGTGCCATGGTACCGCCAATGGCAGGTGAAGCTTCAATCAGATAGACGAAGAACCCGGATGAGGCAAGGTCCAGAGCGGATTGCATTCCCGCAATACCGCCCCCCACTACCGCAACCGCGCCAATAGCATCTTTAATCTGTACGTCGTTCACGTTTCTTCCTATGGGTTACAAGATAAGGTTTCCTAACTACAAAGGACTCCAGAGAAAATCAAGCTTTAAAAGGCTCTTGGTTCTCTTGGCCACGAAAACACCCGGTCCGTGGTGACATAATCTGTGTCTGCGGCAAATTCCTTTTTCACGTTGACATTTCAAAACAGCCACAATAAAATGGTCTGAATTCTGGTCAACCATAATGGAGGCCTACAAGATGAAAACATTGTCGCTCTCAGAAGCGAAGATGAAGCTCAGCAAGCTCGTAGAGACGGTGGGCACGACTGACCAAGAGGTCGTTATCACAAAGAATGGTCGTCCTGCCGCAGTCCTGGTGAGCCCTGACGAGTTCGCAGGCTGGAAGGAGACGAATCTCATCCGCTCTGACCAGGCATTGGTGGACGAGATCAAAAACGGACTTTCTGCGTTAAAGAAAAAGAAGGCGAAACTATACACGCTGGAAGAACTGTTTGCATAGTATGACGAGCAAGCCCCACCAATTCAGGATTCCGGATGACATCGCAGCACTTATTCGAGGAATGCATCCCCATCTCAAGAAGAAGATCAAAGGGTCGCTACATACAATTATGGCTGAGCCACATTCCGGAAAGCCCCTGAAAGAAGAACTGGCCGGATTGAGAAGTTTTCAGGTGAGCCGGTTAAGGATTATCCATAGGATTTCAAAAAAGCAACAGATTGAAGTTGTCGCTATAGGCCCGCGCGAGCAAATATATTACGAAACGTATAGAATAATTGCCAGAGAGGAGAAGAAAGGGTAAGGATACTATCCGTGGCAAACAGATAATCTCTTATTCTTAGTGAGGTCATATGAAACAGGTTTTCAGAATCAGCATCCTGGTTTCGGCAATCGTGTTTTTATTCTCCTCCGCTGCGACAAGTGGGGAGGAAGAGGTCCTGCAAGCCCTGGAGACAGTGAAAACACGTGCGAAGGAAGGGATTTCACCTGAGGCATTAGCTGCATTGTTGGATGAAGCCAAGATACAGATCGATGCGCTCGAGCAGGACGATATCCCGGATGATTGCTTCGGCTTTGCAGTCAGGAGATGCCATTACTGGTATAATTCGGCTAGAATGAGCCGGGATACCATGATAAAGAACCAGGAGCGAAGAGATGAATGTGACAGAAAGGCCATATTCGGCGAAGAGCATATGAAGGCTACTTATGCGACGATGGTGGTAAATTACGAGAAACTCCTAAGACACACATACGAGGCATTGCCAACCAAGTGGGCTTATGGCAATGCCGCACTTGAGCGTGCCCATCAATGTCTGAGGGAAAAGGATTGAGCATACAACCATCTATATGAAGGAGGAGGCAGATGGCAAAACCACCAAAAGAAAGAGTCTACAAGACGAGTAAGCGGCACTTCAAGCTGTTTTGCGATGAAATTAACAAGTTCGTTGATATATTTGGTCTCGTGGGTTGGGAGGTCTACTTTGAGCACAAACAGTACCTTTCGAATGTTCAGGCAGTCTGCATAACCGACCAGCAAGGGCGTACCTGCACAATTGCCCTTTCAACGGAGTGGATCGCTTTAAAACCAACAGACCTGGAAGTACGCAGGGCAGCATTTCACGAAGTCTGTGAATTACTGCTCTCGAGACTAAACACCTTTGCAAAATACAGGTTTGTCAAGGAGAGTCAAATAGATGAGGAGTCCCATAACCTTATCCGCATATTAGAACGAGTACTGTGGAAAAGATATTATGAGCAAGACAAATAGGAACATTGCCGTGAGCTTGTCGAATGGCCTGTCGAACGGTTTGCGGCAAAGGTAAGCGAAGGAATAGGAATCATGCCCGGCGTTTTTGAAGTGTATGTAAAAACCCATTTTGCCGCCGCCCATTCTCTCAAGGGTTACGCGGGCGACTGTGCTCGAATTCATGGGCATAATTGGGCCATTGAAGTCTTTGTGAAGTGTAAGGAGCTTGACGAGATCGGCATAGGCATCGACTTTAGGGATATCAAACGGGCCGTTAAAGATGTGATCCAGGACTTGGATCACGCTCACCTCAACGATCTTCCAGCCTTTAAGGAAGTGAATCCATCATCTGAAAATATTGCCAAGTTGATTTATCACGAGTTGTGTAAGAAACTCAATTCGGATTCTGTCCAGGTTTCCAGGGTCAAGGCCTCCGAAACCCCTGGGACCGGTGCCACTTATTGGGAGGAATGAGTGGCTTTGAAAGTCAATGAAATTTTCTGCAGTATCCAGGGGGAATCCTCTTCCGCAGGCCGTCCCTGCGTCTTTGTCAGACTGACCGGATGTAACCTCAGGTGCTCGTACTGTGATACCCGGTACGCTTATGAAGGGGGCGAGGACTTGGGGATCAATGAGATTGTTGAGCGGGTTTCCTCTCTCAAATGCCCTCTCGTTGAAGTCACGGGTGGTGAACCCCTGATCCAGGAAGAGACCCCCGCTCTTATTAATCGCTTGCTTGAGGAGAGCTATGAGGTTCTCATGGAAACCAACGGCAGCTACGACATCAGTCAGGTCAATGACCGCTGCGTGAAGATTGTCGATTTCAAATGTCCTTCCAGTGGTGAGACGAACAGCAGCGATTTAAAGAACCTGGAAAGATTGACTGACCATGACGAGGTCAAATTTGTTGTTGGAGATCGGGAAGACTACGAGTACGCCAAGGGAATAATAGCTCTTACGAATCCCAACATTTGCAGAACAAACATAGTTCACTTCTCTCCGGTCTTTGGCGTTATGGAGCCCAAGACACTGGCAAGATGGATTCTGGAAGATTGCCTCGATGTGAGACTTCATCTTCAGTTCCACAAAATGATCTGGCCCCCTGACCAAAGAGGGGTCTGAGAAAAGACCAATCGATGAGCAACCCGAACAAAGCCATTGTTCTTTCCAGCGGTGGGGTTGATTCCACGACTGCTATGGCCGTTGCAAGACATGAGGGCTACGATGTTTACAGCCTCAGTTTTCAATATGGACAGCGTCATGCCTGTGAATTGGAGGCAGCCCAGAAGGTGGCAAAAGCATTTGGCGCCAAAGAACATCTGGTGATCGACATTGATTTCGCGAAAATAGGCGGTTCCGCACTAACGGATGATATCGAAGTGCCGAAAGGTCGCACCGAGCAGGAGATCGAGAAGGAGATCCCCGTCACGTACGTCCCGGCACGAAACACAATATTCCTTTCTTACGCAATTGCCTGGGCAGAGGTCATCGGGGCGTCAGACATTTTCCTGGGTGTGAACGCGATCGATTACAGCGGATACCCGGATTGTCGTCCCGAATACATCGAAGCCTTTGAGCGCATGGCCAACCTAGCCACTAAGATGGCTGTGGAAGGTCAAGCATTGACTAGGATGAGAACACCCCTGATCCAAATGACCAAGGCCGAAATCATTCAAAAAGGGATTGAACTGGGGGTTGATTACGCCTTGACACACAGTTGCTATGATCCGTCTTCAGAGGGCAAAGCCTGTGGCCAATGTGACAGTTGCCTTTTCAGAAAGAAAGGCTTCAAAGAAGCAGGTATTGAGGACCCCATTCACTATGAAACATAGCCGGGGAGCCCATTTAGCCTTTTGCCCTGCGATCGCTGTGTCTCTGTGGTGAGAACTGTCTGTTAATCCTAATGTTCTTTGCTTTGCGGCTGAGAAGGCACAGACCAACTTCCAATCTTGACATTGCAAATCGATATGAGTTAGAGGAATATAACGCCGTCGCCTATCTGCCACCCGGGCGCACCTGTCAGTGCAGGCTTTGTACTGTTATTAGCAGGATTCTTCATGGAGTCCCAGTTAAACGAAGGAGGTTGCCATGCCACAGAGAGAAGTGGAAGACATCGCACAACAGTTTTGGCAGCAAATCAAGGCCGCTTGCAGCTCAGAGGGCCTGTCAAACCTTAGAACCAAGAGGGAACAGCTTGAGATTCTTGAGGCGTCCATAAAACAGTTTGAGGTTAAGAAGGTCCCCACGCCGGAAGATCTTGCCAAGCTCCAGAAGAGCTTGACGGATGACTTGAAAAATGCCGAGGATGGTCTGCGCGTTCTTTCTTTCTTGAGAGAACAATTAACTCAGATGATGGCCACAATCGACTCTTACGTGGGCCCAAAGAACGGCTAAAAAAGTAAGTAACAAGACAACACAACCAAACAAATCAGGCGGTTTTTGACAGTCCTGACCCCTCTGGGTTGCCTGCGGGCTGAGAAGTTCCGCCCCCTTTCTGTTTGACATCCTCCTCTTTTTCAATCTCCGGGTGGAACCGGACCCGTTGGTCTCTTCTTCTTTGACCGTTTCTTTGACCGTTCGAGCACACATTTTTG
>JBEQLC010000101.1:0-6958 GCA_040326175.1 Desulfobacteria bacterium
GGTGGCTTTGGTTTCCGGCCGAAGGCCGTGAAACAAAGCGGGCACGTCAGTGCCTTTGATCTAAGTCTGCGTGCAGACAACCACAACGCCGCAGATGGACTTTTTACAAAGCCGTCAAGATTATGCGATATAGGAGGATCATCCATGCGAGTCAAAAGAGGATTTAAAGCCAGAAAGAGGCGAAAGAAGATATTGAAGCTTGCAAAGGGTTACCGCGGCGGCCGTAGCAAGCTTTACCGCACGGCCGCGGATGCCCTGGACAAGGCCTTACAGTATGCATATAGGGATCGAAGAACGCGCAAGCGAGATTTCAGAAGACTGTGGATCACTCGTGTCAACGCGGCAGCACGCATCAACAACCTGTCATATAGCCGCTTCATGCAAGGATTGAAGCAGGCAGGCGTGGAATTGGATCGGAAGATACTGGCCGAACTGGCAGTCTCAGCTCCAAACGACTTTGCTCAAATAGCAGCGATTGCTGGGGGTCAAAAATCATAGAAGACAGTGAACTAAGATGCCTAAAGTGCCTGAAGTGAGCTAAAGTTGAGGACTTGAAGAACCCTTTTTCAGAATTGGCTTTATCTTTTCAACTCTAGGCATTTTAGGCACTTTTCTTGGGAAACCCCATGAAGTCAGAGGTTGAGAAGGTAGAAAGGGAAGCCCTTGAGGCCATAAAGACTATTGCAGGCTTAGCAAGAGCCAAGGCCTTGAAGGCCCAGTATTTGGGGCGTAAAGGGGTCGTGACGGCTCTCTTGCGAAACATCTCCACTTTGCCCCCGGAAGAAAGGCCGGAAGCAGGCAGGCTTGGTAATGAGGTAAAACAAAGGCTTGAGGAGGCCTTCGGCAAGGCATTGCAAGCCCTTGAAACAGGCCTTGGAAAGCCTCGGGGAGAAGCCCTGGATGTTACCCTGCCTGGACGCCCTCTTACCAGAGGGCGCACTCACCCCATCACTCAGGTTGCCCGGGCCATCTGCGAAATCTTCGAAAGACTAGGCTTTGTAATCGTGGAGGGCCCTGATGTAGAATTAGACTACTATAATTTTGAAGCCCTCAATATCCCCCGGGATCATCCTGCTCGTGATATGCAGGATACCTTCTATATCTCAGACAACGTTGTCTTGAGGACTCACACATCCCCTATTCAAGTACGAGTTATGGAGTCACAACCTCCGCCGGTTTGCATTATTGCCCCTGGCAAGGCCTACCGGGTAGATTCTGACATCTCACATACCCCGATGTTTCACCAGGTAGAGGGACTGATGGTCCAAGAGAATATATCCTTCGGTGACCTGAAAGGAATCTTGACCACCTTTGTTCACCAGATCTTTGATGAGGAGACGAGTTTGCGGTTTCGCCCCAGCTTCTTTCCATTCACAGAGCCGAGTGCCGAGGTCGATATCCTATGCGTGATCTGCAGGGGAAAGGGCTGTCGGGTTTGTTCCCGCACGGGGTGGCTCGAAGTTCTGGGGGCTGGCATGGTCCACCCGGCAGTCTTTGAGATGGTCGGGTATGATACGGACCGTTATACCGGTTTTGCCTTCGGCATGGGCATCGAACGTATCGCCATGCTGAAGTATGGCATTCAGGATATTAGGAAATTTTACGAAAACGATATAAAGTTCCTTGAACAATTCTGACCAGTGACCAATGAAAGTTAGCCTGAGCTGGCTCAAAGCCTATGTGACCGTCGACGTGGACGTGGTGAAGCTGTCGGAAGCTTTGACCATGGCAGGGCTCGAGGTGGGCGCCATGGTAGACCGTTATGCTTATCTGGATCACGTCGTCGTGGGGGGCATCACTGAAGTTGCCCCCCATCCTAGCGCAGACAAGCTTTCAGTCTGCAGAGTCGATGTGGGTACAGGGATAAAGCCGGTTGTATGCGGCGCCACAAACATGAAAGAAGGGGATCTTGTACCAGTAGCACTTCCCGGGACCAAGCTTCTTTCAGGCGACACAATTGAGGCCGGAGATATCAGGGGAGAAGCTTCAGAAGGGATGTTGTGCTCCGAAGCTGAACTTGCCCTGGGAACGGATGGCTCGGGCATCCTATTGCTTCCCGACACAGCCAAGCCGGGCTTAGGGGTTGCCGCCGCTCTGGGCCTTTCAGACACCCTTATTGAGTTTGACCTTACACCCAATCGTTCTGATTGCCTCAGTATCATCGGCATAGCCCGTGAGGTAGCGGCCATCCTCAAGAGCCCCATCAAATACCCCAAGATGAAGCTCCCAAAAGGCGAACCTCCCATTGAGGAGCTCACCTCTGTAACTATTGAAGCTCCGGATCACTGTCCTCGCTACGCGGCAAGGGTGGTCACGGACGTTAAGATCAAACCGTCTCCTTTCTGGCTTCAAGACAGATTACACTCTGTGGGACTCCGGGCCATCAACAATGTAGTCGATGTAACCAACTTCGTCCTTATGGAGATGGGTCAACCCCTCCATGCCTTTGATTTTGACCGTCTGACCGAGCATCGGATCGTTGTGAAAACGGCTCAAGAGGGCCAGACATTTACGACTCTGGACGGCATCGAACACTCGCTTTCCTCTGATATGCTCATGATATGCGACGGCAGCGGACCGGTTGCTCTAGCGGGCATCATGGGAGGCCTTGAATCAGAAATCGAAGACCACACAACTGCGGTCCTCATCGAAAGCGCTTATTTCAATCCGATCACAACCCGTCGCACAGCCAAACGGCTCGGCTTGAGCACAGAATCGTCTCACCGGTTTGAGCGGGGCGTGGACCCCGTTGGTGTGGGAAGAGCCCTGGACCGGGCGGCCCAGCTCATGGTCGAATTGGCAGGCGGAAGGCTCGCTGAGGGGGTAGTCGATGTTTACCCCCGACGATTTGATGAAAGGGTCATAGAGCTCAGCTTGAAACGGACGAATCGGCTATTAGGTACCCGGCTAAGCCAAGATGAGGTCGGGCTTCATCTCAAATCGATCGAAATGGACGTTGAGGCCCTGGATGAGGATCGGCTCAAGGTTGTGCCACCTTCCTTTCGGGTCGATATTGCCCGGCCCGAGGACCTGATGGAAGAGGTGGCTCGTTTGAGAGGATATGATCAGATTCCGACCACCAATCCGATATCTCATACCATAGCCAGGCAACCGGATAAGAAGCTCAAGGTGCGTGATCGACTCCGGGATTTGCTTGCTGGCTGTGGATTTTCGGAGACCGTGACCTACAGTTTTATCGACAGGGATGCCTGTGATAAGCTCTTGCTGGATGGTCAAGACCAACGACGCCGGATGGTTCCGATCCTCAATCCACTTACGGAAGATCAAGAGGTCATGAGGACGTCTCTCCTGCCGGGCCTTTTGACAACCATGTATAAAAATAGCACCCAGCGAAGTGAGAACCTGAGAATCTTCGAAATTGGCAAGATCTTTCTGAAAACCGGCCCGGATCAACTTCCGGAGGAAGTGGAGATGATATCGTGTCTCTGGACCGGGGCACGTTATGCAGAAACCTGGCATTTTGATGCAACAAAAGTCGACTTCTATGATATGAAGGGGGTGGCCGAAGCCGTCTTTGCAGGTCTGAACATGACCGGGGTACGTTTTGCTCCCTTAACGGGTCAGGATGTTCCCTATCTGAGACCGGGCCACGGCGCACAAATTACCGCGGGCGACGAGAGACTGGGCACGATAGGGGAATTGTCCACAAAGGTTTTAGAGAACTTCGGGCTAAAGCAGGCTGCCTATTGCTTTGACCTCAACTTTGATCGGCTTGTCGATCATGTATCTGAGGAAAAGCATGCAAAAGCCCTTTCCCGCTTCCCTGCCACCACCAGGGATATGGCCATGATCGTGGATGATCATTTGGAGGCCCAGAGCATACTGGACTTCATAGTGGGCCTGGACCAAGAACTGATCGAGGGCGTTCAGATCTTTGACGTGTATAAGGGCTCTCCAATCCCTGAGGGAAAAAAGAGCATGGCTTTGAGGTTCACGTATCGATCTTTCGAGAGGACTGTCACTGACAGCGAAGTAAACAGCATCCATGAAACAATGACCCGGAACACATTAGAACAGTTCAACGCTCAGCTGCCGTCGTCGTGAAGCCGTGTAATAGAAAACAGTGACGGAAATTGTGTAATCGGGCAACAATTCACAGATAACAAATAGCGAAACATGAACAAGAAAGACGTAGTGCAGGCAATTCACGAAAAGGTCGGATTTTCCAAAAGGGAGACCGCCGCGATCGTTGATAAGACCATTGAATTAATGAAGACGGCGTTGGCCGAAGGGGATTCGATCATGGTTTCGGCCTTTGGCAAGTTTTCCGTGCGTGAGAAAAAAGCTCAAAAGGGAAGAAATCCCAAAACCGGGGAGACCATGACACTGCCTCCGCGGAAGGTTATCACGTTCAAGGTCAGTCGCGGGCTGAAGGAGCGAATCAATGCAACTCACAGACTCCAAGATACCCGAAAAGCGGTATTTTAGGATCGGTGAGGTTAGCGCCTTAACCAGCATCGAATCCTACGTGCTCCGATACTGGGAGACAGAGTTCCCAAAGATCAAACCTGCCCGGTCCCGCTCTGGGCAACGTCTTTACAAGAGACGTGACATAGAAATTATACTACAGATCAAAGATCTGCTTTACCAAAAAAAGTTCACAATTGCTGGAGCCAAAAAACATCTTCAACAGGAAAAAGCGTCCAAGCCTTCCGACGCTGACAGCCAGCGTCTCATGCTCGAACAGGTGAGAGAGGAACTAATCACTATCAGGGACCTGCTCAACAGGTGAGAAGGGTATTGAAGAACCCTGCAGCCCGCGAAGCACTGCCGTAAAGCAGAACCTGCGGGGAATGCGCTCGCTGTTGCGGTTCAAGCTTTCCCCTTAACCGAGTTTCATCATTCTGATGATCCAGCGGGACAGCGCCTTGCCATCCCTGTAATCAACCAAGCCCTCCAGATTATCTAAGGGAATCTCTGCCCGGGCCATGGCCTTATGTCCTCCTGCGCTGCCCAGGTGTCCGAATTTTTCGCCCAACAGCTTTCCACCATCTTTTCTAACCCCATCGTTTCTCACAATAATGATCAAACGCCCTTGATGGGTGCCCGACACAATACTCCATGCAATATCGTGGATCTTCATGAAAAAGTCGGCCATTGACACACAAACGGCTGGATTTCTTACGGGGCCTACATGAACCTGAATTCGATGCCTTCGCACACGCATCTCTTCCAGGGCTGTACGGTAGTGCTTAAGATAATCGAGCGTCATTTCTGCCTGCTCGATCCTCTGGGCCATATGAACATTCACATGGCGAAAGAGAAACTGGAATGCATCCACATCCTCTATGAGAGCCTTGCGTTGAAAGTTCATCGTATCGGTCTTGATACCGTAAAAGAGCGCCGTGGCGAGCTTGGCAGAGGGCTTAATCTTGGCTGCCCGGAGGTATTGAGTCATGATGGTGCAGGTGGCTCCATAGTTTGGGCGTATATCCTTAAAGGAGGCCTTGGCTCCGGTATCGGGATGGTGATCGACGATAATATCAAAATCGATGCCCTTAAAACCCTCATGGTGGTTCGGCTGGGAGTCGAGGATGGCAAATCTGGTGAATTGGCCTTTATCGGCATCTTGTATTGGAACTATATCGAGGCTGACCAATCGGATCATGGCGAGGTTGTCAGGTCGTGTGATTGTGCCGACATGGGCTATGGTAGTAGCTGAGACCTTTCGCCATAAAAGCCGCTTAAGCGCCATGGCGCTGGCCATGGCATCCGGGTCTGCGTTGATCAGAATCAGGAGGCGATCTTCTCGGGAAAAGAGGCGGAGCAGGCGGCGCAGTCTTTCTGAGGCAAAAGTGGGCATAGGAATTATTGTGTGACGTCTATCGGTTGCGTTGCTCGCCCTGTTAAGTAAGACGGCTTAAATCCTGCCATGCCGCTTCATGCGCAATATTTAACTGGGCTCGTTATGTAAATAGTCTGTCGGTTGTGTCGTTCTTCTAACCGTTCGACGTAAGCCGAACACTGAAACGAGTCGCGCAACCCTTCAACGAAAACCGTCTGTCAGTTAGGCTCTTTACGTTAAAAACGAATCGATTTTCCTCCGCATGTCATCAACTTGTCCCGGCTCCAACCAATGAATATCCGGGTCTGCCTTGAACCAAGTGAGTTGCCGCTTGGCATACCGTCGCGTATCACGTTTGAGAAGGCGCAGGGTTTCATCCCATGTGACGCGCCCCTCCAAATAGTCCCCCATGTGTCGGTATCCGATCGAATGCATCGGCTTTAGAGTCGAAGGATAGCCATGATCCAACAACCATCTCACTTCTTCCAATAGTCCGGAGCCCAGCATCAGATCGACCCGCTTGTTAATCCGATCATACAAGATGTCCCGATCCAGAGTCAACCCGATCGCGAGAATCCTGTAACGGACATCCCTGAAACCGTGATCACCGTGGTGGCGGGATATAGGCTGCCCCGTGACCTGATGAACTTCAAGGGCTCGCATGATCCGGTAGGTGTCGTTGGGGTGAATCCCTTCAGCAGCAGCGGGATCAACCTGTTGCAGTCGCCGGTAAAGGGCCTCAAGCCCCAGGGTCTCAGCTTCCTTTCTTAGTCCCTTCCGTACGTCCCCATCCTGTCCTTTGGAACGGAAGAGCCCCCGCGTGAGCGCCTTGATATAGAGACCCGTGCCGCCTACTACAAAGATGGGAAGTCCTTTTTGGTGAAGGTCCTGAACTCTTGCGCCTGCCATAGTCTCAAAATGGGCCGCGCTAAAAGGCTCATCCGGGTTCACGACATCAATGAGATGATGGCGAACGCGGGCCCGTTGCTCCGGAGAGGCTTTTGCCGTTCCGATATCCATATGCCTGTATACCTGCATGGCATCCGCACTGATAATCTCGGCTCCCAAGGGTTCTGCCAGTGCCATGGCGACCTCGGTCTTCCCGACACAGGTGGGACCTGAGATGACGATGAGGGACGGTCTTTCGGGCAT
>JBEQLC010000102.1:0-6899 GCA_040326175.1 Desulfobacteria bacterium
GTGTGATAGTGCAGGGTGATGGGGAACTGACAGTAGGTTTGGACATCGGGACCACCAAGATTTGTGCTGTGGTGGGTAGTGTAAAGAGTGATGGGACCGACATTGTAGGCACTGGAACCCATCCATCTGTCGGGCTGCGCAAAGGCGTGGTCGTAAATATCGAATCGACCGTTGACTCGATTCAAAAAGCCGTAGAAGAAGCCGAACTCATGGCTGGCTGCGAGATCAGATCTGTTTATGCAGGGATTGCCGGTGGACATATCAAGGGTTTTAACAGCCACGGAATCGTTGCCATAAAGGGCAATGAGGTCACTGAAAAGGACATCGAGCGCGTGATTGATGCAGCCAGGGCAGTAGCCATTCCCATGGACCGTGAGGTGATTCATGTGCTGCCCCAGGAGTTTATCGTGGATGAGCAGGACGGAATCCAGGATCCACTCGGCATGTCAGGGGTTCGGCTGGAGGCGAGGGTACACATCGTGACCGGAGCCGTCACCTCCGCACAAAACATCATCAAGTGTGCCAACCGTGCTGGACTTGATGTGTGTGATATTGTGCTTCAATCCCTTGCATCAAGTGAGGCCGTACTGACCGAAGAGGAGAAGGCCTTGGGTGCGGCCCTGATTGACTTTGGGGGTGGGACTACCGACCTGGCCGTTCTCAAGGGGAATAGCATCAAACACACCTCGGTCCTGGCCCTGGGAGGGAACAATCTTACCCATGATATTTCCGTGGGGCTGAGGACACCCATGGGAGAGGCAGAAAAGATCAAGATAAAGTATGGGAGCTGTCTTACGAGTAAGATCGGCAGCGACGAGACTATTGAGGTTCCAGGTGTGGGCGGACGCAAGCCAAGAACACTTTCAAGGCAAATACTGGGCGAGATCCTCGAACCCAGAGTAGAAGAGATCTTCAATCTAGTCCACAGGGAGGTCTATGGGGCTGACATGGAGGATTCAATAACTTCGGGAGTAGTAGTCACCGGAGGGTCCTCCTTGCTGGAAGGCGTTGTGGATATCGCGGAGTCGGTGTTCAATCTTCCTACACGGATTGGAAAACCCGGAGGGATCAGCGGATTGGTTGATGTGGTGAACAACCCAATGTATGCCACGGGCGTTGGGTTAGTACTATTTGGCGCAAGGTCTCAGCCCAAGAGGAAATTTAGGATCCGGGACAGTAACATCTTTGATCACGTCATGGCACGTATGAAGAAGTGGTTTAAGGACATCATTTAAAATGGGAAGGGGGGCAGCCTTGTTTGGGTTAGTGGAATGGTGGAGTAGTGGAAACAAAAACAACAGGAGGTGGGGACTATGATGTTCAGTTTCGTGGAAAACGAAAAATCGGCCAAGATCAAAGTGGTCGGTGTGGGGGGCGCTGGTGGAAACGCCATCAACAACATGATTAATGCGAGGCTCCAGGGTTGCAAGTTCATTGCCGTTAACACCGATGCGCAGGACCTTGAGGCATCAAAGGCACCGGTTAAGATTCAGATAGGGGAAAGGCTGACCGAGGGCCTTGGGGCCGGGGCTAATCCGGAAATCGGGAGACAGGCTGCCCTGGAAAGCGTAGACCCTGTGCGAAGCTCGCTGGAAGACAGCCACATGGTCTTTATTACGGCTGGGCTGGGTGGGGGCACTGGCACAGGGGCAGCACCTGTCGTTGCCGAAGCCTGCAAAGATGCTGGTGCTCTGACTGTGGCAGTGGTTACCAAGCCCTTCGGCTTTGAGGGAAAAAAGCGAGCCAGACAGGCCGAGGCTGGCCTAGAAAACCTTAAGGACGTGGCAGACACGGTGATTGTGATTCCTAATGACCGACTTAGAGGCCTGGCGTCAAGGAACGCAACTGCTCTCGAAATGTTCAAGAGGGCCGATGAAGTCCTGCTTCACGCTGTGAGGGGAATCACTGATCTGATCATGATGCCGGGGCTGGTCAACCTTGATTTCTCGGATGTAAGGACAACCATGTCGAAGGCAGGCTTGGCCATCATGGGTACTGGCATTGCCAGTGGAGAGAATCGGGCAGTTGAGGCCGCCGAAAAAGCGATTTCCCATCCGCTCCTCGAGGGTGTTTCTATTAACGGGGCACGGGGCGTCTTGATGAACATTACCTGTGGACCGGAGCTGACCATGGCGGAAATGACAGAAGCGTCAGATCGTATCCACAGCGAGGTTGGTGACGATGCGGATATTATCTGGGGTACTGTCTTGGATGACAACCTAGAGAATGAACTCAGAGTTACGGTCATCGCCACCGGGATCGGCACGAAAGAGGAGGAAGATGTGATTCGAACCTCAGGCAAGGTTCGTGACATTACGCCGGCCGATCTTACGCGGGCAGTCGACCTTGATCAACCGACTTTCATCCGTCAAGAAAAGGCAGTGGGCGAATCTGGTGGGGCCCAGTACAGAGGCTATCGCGGGATTATCCTGGACGGTAAGGACCTGGAAGTTCCCACGTTTATGCGTCGAAAGGCGGATTAAGTTCGTCAGTAGTCACTGGCCATTAGTCATTGGCGGGAAGAGTGCCAAGGAGCACGGACCGGAAACAACGGACTGTGTATCGGCCTCCGGCGGAACTGAATGACCAACAACGAACAATAAATGGCAAATAGCGAGCAACTATCAAATGTCAAGTAGTAATGAGTAACGAATGACGAATGACTATTGACCAATGACCAATGACGAATAAGGCGTTCCTGGCAGCAGAGAGAGGCACCGTCAGAAAAGACTGGGCCGGGAAGATCCGGATTGCCTTGGCATATCCCAACCACTACCATGTTGGGATGTCAAATCTGGGTTTTCATGCCATATACCGCCTGCTGAACGATTATCAGGATGTAGTGTGTGAAAGGGTCTTTCTCCCTGAGGAGACGGGTACAATCCATGGCGGTGTCCGATCCATAGAGTCCCAAAGACCCCTGGACAATTTTGACATCATTGCGTTTTCCATCTCCTTTGAAAATGATTATCCTAACCTCCTAACCCTCCTAACAGAGGCCGGCATCCCCCGGTGGTCATCAGAGCGAAGTCCCCCCCATCCTCTGGTAATCGCCGGGGGGGTGACGGCTTTCCTAAACCCCGAACCCATAGCACCGTTTGTGGACTCCTTCCTGGTTGGGGAGGCTGAGCCGGTTCTCGAAGTTTTTCTTGACGTATATAGAAAACACTCAGAGAAAAATGACCTTCTCAAAGCCTTGGCTGTAAATGTACCAGGTGTCTATGTACCGGAGTTATATGGTGCAACCTACAATCCGGATGGCACCATTGCCGAGTTCAGACCGGAGCCCGGGGCCCCTGAGAAGGTTCAGCGGGTGGCGGTAGAAGAACTTTCTGCCTGGGACACCTGCAGCACCATCCTGACGCCACATACAACTTTTTCTGATACCTACCTTGTAGAAGCAGCGCGTGGTTGTCCCCATGGATGTCGCTTTTGTGCAGCCGGGTTTGTTTATCGGCCGCCACGGTTCAGGGCCAAGGACGCACTACAGAGTTGCATAGAGAGGGGAGCGCTGGGTTCGCATCGTGTGGGCCTCATGGCTGCCGCTGTTACAGATGTGCCAAATGTGGAAGAGCTTTGTCAAAAGGCTCTGGATAAAGGTCTTGAACTTTCCTTCAGCTCGTTGAGAGCGGATAGGCTCACGCCGGAACTCCTGAGTATCCTCAGACAAAGCGGTTTGAAGACTGTTTCAATTGCTCCAGATACAGGCTCAGAACGTTTGCGCCGTGTTATTAATAAGGGAATTACTGAACAAGATGTACTCAAAGCTGTTGATCTTCTGGTTGGCGCGGGGATACCAAATCTGAAGCTCTATTTCATGGTAGGTCTTCCTACCGAGACAATGTCCGATGTTGAAGCGATTGTGGCGTTTTGCAAGCAGATCAAACACAGATTCCTAAAGGCCAGTCGCACAAAAAAAAGGATCGGGCAGATAAGCGTGAGCCTAAACTCGTTTATCCCCAAGCCCTTCACGCCTTTTCAGTGGGTTCCTTTTGAAGACCTCAAAATCCTGAAGGCCAAGATCAAACATGTGAAGGACGGGTTGAGGCGAGTGCCAAATGTGCGCGTACACGCTGACGTGCCGAGATGGGCGTACATCCAGGCACTGCTTTCACGTGGGGATCGTCGAGTGGCTGAGCTATTATCGGCAGCACACGAAAACAACGGAAACTGGGCAAAGACCCTCAAGGCCTCTGTGATCAATCCGGATTTCTATGTCTACAGAGAGCGATCTATGGATGAAATCCTGCCCTGGGATTTTATAGACCATGGCATCAACAAAGCTTTTCTAATTGAGGAATACCACAAAGCCCTCCGCGAAGAGACCTCGCCGCCGTGTGACGTAGGCCGCTGCAAGGTGTGCGGCGTTTGCAAATAACTCGTCTTCATTCGGTAATCTTACACGCACGCCTTATTTGCCTTCGCCCGAATACCCCGCAGCTTGTCGGAGCACAGCGGACCTGTCCGCCGGAATTGTGGCGGAGATCCCGTCTTGACGGGGCTGCGGGGAGCTTCATTCCAAGCTCTGACCCAGGACATACTCAGTTGCGGTTCAAAGTAGAGATAACAAAAACACGTCAGAACTTTCTTGGGATGGGCAGCAGTGGAAACAAATAGCAGGACTTTCCAATTCCAGCAGGGACAGCGCAACTACAATACATGGGCATAGCAGCGAAAAGGGCAGGGGCATGTCTGGCCCTGCCTCAACTTTGAACTCAGGCTTCACCCACGGTGTGGGTTTCGATGAACTCTTTCAGCTTGGCCTCTTGCTGAGGCGTGAGCTTCTCAAATTGTACCCAACATTCCCTCAGAGTTATTGAATCTGAAGATGTTGTCTTGATTACTCTGACGTCTGAGATGATTTTAATCGGTAGCTTACCCAGATAAAACTCACCCTTGGTCATGAACATGTCTACATATGACCCGCTTAGTTGTTCTTTGACGCCGAGATAACGAAACACAAGGCCATCCATGCTTATGTTTCTGAGTCGACCCACTTGGGCATCATGAGGACCAAGTTCGATAAATACACCTTTTGGGGCCTGGAATCTCTTGTGTTCTCTTCGCTCAACCCGCTCTTCTCGCGTCTTTGCCATTTGTGACCTCCAAGTGAAACCTAAGTTAGATGAAGGGGCGAGTTACAGGGGAATAGCCGCTGGACACAACATATTTTGTCCGTTTGCCTCAGCCTTAGACTATAGATAACTCCTATGTGCAAAGTCAAGCCAAGGGCAAAAAAGTGGTATTTGGTCAATAGCACAACTTAAAGAATGATGAAGCACGCATAAGGGAAGCTCATTTCAAGTTTCTTTATACACCTGCATTCCTTGTGTTCTATCACGTGCATACTGGCCGAGGCCTGCCTGGCTTCATTAAGGGTTGAAAACGGACCGTGCCAGTTGGCATTTCCAGGGTTGTAACCTCTCGCCTTACCTTCACCCTCATTGCAATAACCACATGAGCCGTGATGAATAACTGCTTTATGAGGCCCTGCCCTCCAGTTTTCATAGATATAGAATGGCATTGCCATTGGCCCCAGCTAAGGGAGTTTCTTTGCATAAACTGCAAAGGATCATTTCATGGCTTCCCTATTGGATGATCAAAAACTCTTTCGTCGATTACAATTTCTCTATTCTTTTGCAGCATGCGACAGCCCCCCTTCCAGCAGGAAAACCCGTTAGCGGGCAATAGGTTATTATGTTGGGGCTAATCTAAGTGTTCTGCAACCAATGATACCTCACCACTCCAATATCAAAAAGCTCAGCACCTCAGATCCATATCATAACATTTTGGAGCTGACCAGCATTCGATGGTTATAGGCATCAGGGGATTCATGGCAGAGGTCTTTGAGGAGGAGATGTCGCAGTCCCATCCCTGCCCGCCCCCTTTTTTCATTGACACACAAGTGGGGTGGTTTTATGTAGGCATGACCTAAAAGGATGAGCTGATGACATGGGGTAGATTTGCAGCCAGTTGCTGAAAGCATAGAGAGGATTTACTGTTCACAGGTGCCCTTCCTGAACGCAAATAACGTAATATCTGACAACGCCTCTGATGAGCCTCAAGGGCTGTCACGGAATGAAGTGTCGAAGATGTTCGACCGTATTGCTCGACGCTATGATATTCTGAACCGGCTCCTCTCCTTCGGCACGGACGATATGTGGCGCAAGAAGATGGCAAGTTTTCTTCCCACCCACCACAGCCAACGTGTATTGGACCTTGCCACAGGTACAGCAGACCAAATCCATGCCCTTTTTGAGAAAAGCGACAGAATCAAATCTGCCATTGGGATGGACCTGGCTGAAAAGATGCTCGAGATTGGACGGGTCAAGATTAGGAGACTTGGACTTTCCGGGGTGACTACTCTGATGGTTGGTGATGCAATGGATATCCCCGCACGTGACTGTCAGTTCGATGTTGTCACGATTTCCTTTGGCATACGAAACGTCACGGATGTCGACAGGGCACTCCGGGAAATACATAGAGTGCTAAAGCCGGGAGGGCGTGTGCTTATTCTGGAGTTCTCCGTACCCCAAAACCGTTTCATGCGGCGTGTCGGGCTCATCTATCTGCGGCATGTCCTGCCGCGCGTGGGGGCGTTCGTGTCCGGAGACCCGTATGCCTATCGATACTTGAATGAGACCATTGAGACGTTTCCATGCGGGGAGGCTTTTTGTGATTTGCTGAAGGCTGTTTCCTTTACAGCTGTGGTGGCACATCCCTTTCGATTTGGATGGCCCATGATTTATAAAGGAGAAAAGCCTGCTTAACGGACCTTTTCAGACTGTGTGAAGCCTCCCCGCCCTGAAGGGCGGGGGTTCTGCCTTGCGGCAGTGCTTCGCACCCCGGTAAGGAAGATAGACATTTTTGTATAGCTCCCCTTGACCCCGCCCTGAAGG
>JBEQLC010000103.1:0-6795 GCA_040326175.1 Desulfobacteria bacterium
GGTAGGTGTGGTGCAAAAGGTACTGGCCTTGCTGGGTTCGCCCCGCAAACTCGGAAATAGCGAGTTAATAGCAAAGCAGATCAGCCGCCACATCCCTGAGCCTCATCGCCTTCTACTCATACGCCTACCACAGATGGATATCAGGCCGTGCCTGGCCTGTTATACTTGTCTCTTTGATACGTGTCCACAGCAGGACGATTTCTCGGGAATAGTTGAAGCATTACTCGAATCTGATGCCCTCATTCTTGTGGCACCAACCTATCTTCTATCTGCGAACGCCAGTCTCAAGAAATTCATGGACAGGGGTCTTTCCCTTTACCCCCACTTCCAACGGCTTTGGGACAAGCCTGCGGTAGCAGTTGCCGTAGCCGGCATCCCCGGCATGGAGGGCTATACCAAGCTTTGCCTGGAGAGCGCCGTCCGGCTGATGGGTGGGCAGCTCAAGGCGAGTGAAGTCCTGTACGGAGCCCTACCGGGAGAGGTCCTCATGAACCATGAAAACCTTCAGGTAGTTAAGACCCTGGCCGAAGCCCTTTTCGGTCCTGCTCCGGATTGGCAGGCAACCCCCTGGCGCTGTCCTGCATGCGGAGGTGACACCTTCCGATTCTTAGCACCTCACCAGGTCCGCTGTATGACATGCAGTAGCCCGGGCAAGGTTCAGATCAGCGATGGGAGTATCACTTTTGCCGTAGATCCTCCCGAGGACCATTTTTTCTTGACTCTGGAGGGTGCTCGGCGACATCTGGAATGGCTGCGGGGAATGAAACAACGATTTCTTGAGAAGAAGAGGGAATTGAAGAAGATCTGTCTGGATTACCGAAACGAGGGCGAATGGCTGCAAAGCCGACAAGACGAAAAGGCCATGTGAGCCGCGGGAGCTTCAATCGATCAAGGGGGTTACTCCATGAATAAAAGGATAAGAAAGGCCGGTGTGATCGGAGCCGGTGTCATGGGCGCAGCCATCGCCGCCCAAATAGCCAATGTCGGTATCGAGGTCATTCTTCTCGATATAGTGCCACCTGAGCTTACAAAAGACGACAAGAAGAAAGGGTACACCGAGGAGAGCAAAGAATTCAGGAACAAATTCATAAAAAAGGGACTGGATACAGCACTGAAGTCCAAACCGGCATCCTTTTACTTGCCTGAAAACGCCAAGCTGATCGCTATCGGCAACATGGAGGACGACATAGGGCTATTGAGTGAGGTAGATTGGATCGTCGAGGTCGTGGTGGAGCGTCTTGATATCAAGAAGAGTGTTTTCGAAAAGATTGAAACTATCATGAACCCCGGGACCATAATCACCTCCAATACATCAGGCATATTGGCGCAGGCACTGTGTGAGGGTCGGTCGGAAGACTTCCGAAGACATTTTGCCATTACCCATTTTTTCAACCCTCCGAGATATATGAAGCTCATAGAAATCGTACCGGGGCCTGATACACTCCCTGAAGTCATAGAGATCCTTGCCGAGACAAGTGAAAAGGCATTGGGAAAAGGGGTGGTTTTTGCCAAGGACACACCCAATTTTGTGGCAAACCGAATCGGCGTCTTTAGCGTGCTACATGTCATCCGAATCATGATGGACCTGGGATTGACTATTGAGGCAGCAGATAAGCTGACCGGTCCCGTCATAGGCCATCCCAAAAGTGCCTCTTTCAGGACAGCGGACCTCGTGGGTCTGGATACGCTGGTTCATGTGGCAGACAATGTATACAATGGAGCACCTTCCGATGAGAAACGGGAGGTGTTCAAGTCACCCGAACTGGTAGACCGGATGATTGAGAACAAGCTCCTCGGTGAAAAGAGCAAACAAGGCTTTTACAAGAAGACTAGAGATAGTGAGGGGAATAGAATCATCCTCTCACTAGATTACAATACCCTTGAGCATAGCCCCCAAGAAAAGGTCAAGCTGGCGTCTTTGGAAACAGCCAAAACCATTTCCGGCACTGCTCAGAAGATCAAGTCCTTGTATTACGCGGAAGATGTCGGGGGACAGTTTACCTTTCGTACCTTAACGGAAACCCTCATTTACTCGGCCAACCGGATTCCAGAAATTGCTGATGATATCGTAAATGTTGATAATGCCATGAAGTGGGGCTTCGGGTGGAAAATGGGGCCCTTTGAAACCTGGGACGTCCTCGGGGTGGGCGACTCGGTGACCAAAATGAAGGAGGCCGGCTGCGAGGTCCCTGCATGGGTTCAGGAGATGCTTGATGCCGGGCATGCCTCTTTTTACAAGACAGAAAAAGGTGTAGCCCACTACTATGATCCTGGTTCAAGGGAATACGCTGTAGTTCCCGTGAAGCCAGGGATCATTTTCTTGCCCTCCCTAAAGGAACGAGAGAAAAAGGTGGCTGGAAATACCGGGGCCTCCCTTGTAGACATTGGGGATGGCGTGGCATGTTTGGAGTTTCACACCAAGATGAATGCCATGGGTGACGATATCACCAACATGGTGATGCAGGCCGCAGAAATCGTCAGTAAAGATTTTGAGGGCCTCGTGATTGCTAATCATGCGGTGAATTTCTCGGTTGGGGCGAACCTGCCTCTGGTTCTTTTCACGGCCCAGGAAGAGGAGTGGGACGACCTCGATTGGATGGTCAAAAGATTCCAGGACTCCTTCATGAAGCTAAAGTATATGGATAAACCCGTTGTGGCCGCCCCGGCCGGGATGGCCCTGGGCGGTGGTTGTGAAATCTGTCTGGCTTCGGATCGCGTGCGTTATGCTGCCGAGACATATATGGGCCTGGTAGAAGCTGGCGTCGGCTTGATCCCGGGTGGTGGTGGAACCAAAGAGATGCTGATCCGGAATACAGAAAACCTCTTTGAGGTTCAAAAAGGCGGGCTCTATCAGAAGCAAATTGAGTTGATGCCTTTCATTGCCAGAGCCTTTGAGACGATTGCCATGGCCAAGGTATCGACCTCCGGCCCTGAAGCGGTAAAGCTTGGATATCTGAGGCCTGTGGATAAGATAACGGTCAATCGAGATTACCTCATGGAAGACGCAAAGAAGACGGTCCAGGCCATGAATATGGAGGGATATGTGCCCCCAAGGCCAAGGGATGACATCCGCGCAGCTGGTGAGAATGCCTTTGCCATGATAAAATTCGGTCTATGGTCCATGCACGAGGCGGGCTATATCACCGAACACGACGTCACGGTCGCCGGCAAGGCCGGATATGTCCTGTGCGGCGGGAACGTCCACGCGGACACGTTGGTCAGCGAGCAGTACCTCCTGAATCTTGAGAGAGAGGCCTTTTTGAGCCTGTGTGGTGATCCAAAGACCCAGGCCAGGATTCAGCACATGTTGACTACCGGCAAGCCACTTAGGAATTAAGACTGGAGTAAGAGTTCAGCTTCTTGAAAAAAGCCATGTTTTGCTCTCTCCGGTGAGCCATTTTGGGATTTACGATTCGCCTGGCTAAATTGCAAAAACTCGGGCTGATACCCTCAAACAGTTTGCAATTCTTAACGCCAGGCTCATCGTTCATCTTCTTCCAAAATTGCTCAATGTCGTTCGCAAAACGGTCTTTTTCAAGTGATTGAATAGTAAAATGATGAATGACTCAACGATTTAACCAAATCGCTAACCAGCAATAGACAAGTTTCACTACCAAATGCTGTAAGCATTGGCGAGAGAAGAAAGGACAATAATATGAGAGAAGCGGTCATTGTTGCCGCCTGCAGAACGGCAGTCGGGAGGGCTCCACGTGGAACCCTGACGCACACTCGCCCCGAGCAGATGGGATGCGCTGTGTTGGGGAGTCTGCTGAATAGAGCATCGGATCTGGATCCCATGCTCATTGATGATGTAATCATTGGGTGCAGTTTTCCCGAGGCTACGCAGGGGCTTAACCTGGGTCGGGTGTTGGTCATGTCTATGGGTTGGCCTGATCGGATTCCAGGAATGACGGTAAACAGATTCTGTGCCTCCGGACTTCAGGCCATCGCCATCGGTGCTGAAAAGATCATGTGTGGATTCAGTGATGTGGTGATTGCCGGTGGAGTGGAAAGCATGAGCCAGATTCCCATGGGCGGCAACTTGATGTATCCTAATCCTGCCCTGGTGGATACCAGACCCGGGTCGTTCACGGGGATGGGGCTGACTGCCGAAAATGTTGCTGAGCGTTATAATATCACGCGGGAGGAACAGGACGAATTTGGAGCAAGAAGCCAGCAGAGGGCTGAGGCCGCCATCAATGCAGGTCGCTTCAAAAGTCAGATCGTTCCCTTGAAGGTTAAGAAACAAAAAGAGTTGCCTGATGGGCATTTTGAGTTTGAAGAGGAAGTCTTTGATACAGATGAAGGAGTGCGACCGGGCACGACCGTAGAGAGCATCTCGCAGATTCGGCCGGCTTTCAAACCCAACGGAACCGTGACTGCGGGCAATTCTTCACAGATGAGCGATGGCGCAGCAGGGGTTGTGTTAATGTCCAAAGAAAAGGCCAAAGAACTGGGTCTGAAACCGATGGCTACATTTCGATACTATGCTGTGGAGGGCTGCGAACCCGAACACATGGGTGTGGGTCCCACGGTCGTCATACCCAAGGTGCTGGCACTTGCCGGCATGACTCTTGACCAGATCGAATTGATTGAACTGAACGAGGCCTTCGCCGCCCAGGCCGTCTACTGTATCAAGAACCTCGGGCTCAACCAAGACATCACCAATGTAAACGGGGGCGCCATCGCATTAGGCCACCCTTTGGGTTGCACCGGCGCGAAGTTAACGACCCAACTCATTTATGAAATGCAAGAGAGAAAACTTCAATGGGGGTTGGTCTCTATGTGCATAGGCTTTGGGATGGGAGCGGCAGGTATATTTGAGATAGAGAACTAGAACCCACCTCAAAAATGGGTTCTATTGACAGAGCGTCCTAGGGTAGAAAACAAGGACATCCTTCAGAAAGAGAAATCAGGTCGAAAAAGGAGTAAGGCAATGGCAGACAAGAAGATCTTTGCAGGTGGAGAGTTTCTGATTACCGACGCAAGTCCTGAACAGGTGTTCACTCCTGAAGATTTCACGGAAGAACACAGAATGATCTATGAAACCACTAAGGATTTCGTAAACAGGGAGACTCTGCCAAACCAAGATAAGATTGAGGCAAAGGATAAGGACGTGGTGCTCGGTATTTTGGCCAAGGCGGGCGAGTTGGGGCTCATTGCCACGGACATACCCGAGCAGTATGGAGGACTGGGTCTGGACAAAGTAAGCACCACTGTTGTGACTGAAGCCACCGGAACGACCGGTTCCTTTACTGCAATCTATGGAGCCCATACAGGGATTGGAACCCTGCCCATTGTATATTTTGGCAATGAGGATCAGAAGAAGAAGTATCTGCCGAAATTGGCGTCGGGAGAATGGTGCGGAGCCTACTGCCTCACGGAAGCGGATGCCGGCTCTGATGCCCTGAATGCAAGAACAAAGGCTGTTCTCTCAGAAGACGGCAAATACTATATCCTGAACGGGACGAAGATGTTCGTTACCAATGGCGGTTGGGCCAGCAGTTTCATTGTGTATGCCAAGGTAGACGGTGAGCACTTCACCGGTTTTATCGTGGAGCGAGATTTCCCTGGTGTATCTACGGGGGCTGAGGAGAAGAAAATGGGAATGGATGGCTCCTCCACGCGACCGCTGATACTGGAGGATGCTAAGGTGCCCGTCGAGAATGTGCTCTTTGAAATCGGCAAAGGACACAAGATTGCCTTTAACGTTCTGAATATAGGCCGCTGGAAACTCGGCGCTGCCACAGTGGGCGGATGTAAAGGCTGTGTTATAGGGGCTGTGAAGTACGCCAATAATCGGATCCAGTTCAACGTGCCTATCAGTTCTTTTGGTATGATTAAGACCAAATTAGCCAATATGGCTATCCGCACCTTCATAAGCGAGAGCATGATGTATCGTCTGGCAGGGGTCTTTGACGATAAGTTAGCCACCCTGGATGAAGAGGCCAAGAAGAGCGGTGCCGAGAACGCAAAAGCGATTGGGGAGTATGCTGCCGAATGTTCCATTACCAAAGTCTATGGTTCAGAGAGCCTCGATTATTGTGTGGATGAGTATGTCCAGACCTTGGGAGGATACGGCTACTGTGCAGAGTATCCTGCCGAACGTCATTACCGGGACTCTAGGATCAACCGCATATGGGAGGGAACCAACGAGATCAATCGTTTGCTTGTTCCCGGCACTTTGATGCGAAGGGCCCTCAAAGGCCGCCTGGCCCTCTTCCCGGCTGCACAGGCGATTGCCGGGGAACTGATGACTTATTCTCCTCTGTCTGTTCAACTTCCTGAAACACCTCTAGCACTGCAAGAGCACATGGTCAAAATGAGCAAGAAGATCGCCCTGATGGTGGCCGGCGTGGCAGCCCAGAAGTTTCAGCAGAAGCTGGTGCGGGAGCAGGAGGTCATGGCAAATATTGCCGATATCGTGATCGAGGTCTTTGCTATGGAGAGCGGGCTGCTGAGAGCCATGAAGACTATTTCCAAGCAGGGTGAAGAAAAGGCCGGGCTCCAGATTGCAGCGGTCATAGCATATGTTGATGAGACCATTCCCAGAATAGAGGCATGGGCAAAGCAGACACTGGCATATATGGAAGAAGGGGATATGCTCAGGACCCAGCTAGCGGGAGTGAAGAAACTGGCACGTTATCAGCCGGTTGACGCAGTGAGCCTGAAGAGGCGGATTGCGGACAGGATAGTAGAACTGGAATCATACCCCTTCTAGAACCCATCTCAAAAATGCGTCTAAGGCCCCCTGGCGGCGTTGCGGGCCGGCTCAAAATGCTCACATACTGCCGT
>JBEQLC010000104.1:0-6776 GCA_040326175.1 Desulfobacteria bacterium
CCCGATTCCTTCGTTCTTGCGATATACAGGTGAGTTTCCAGAGCACTATACCAAGGTAGTGGAGTGAAGGCGAGCCTATGAAATCCCAAACTCCAAGCACCAAATCACAAACAAATTTCAAATTCCAATACTCAATGACCAAAACAAGTTTGGAATTTCGAATTTTGGTCATTGTGATTTGTTTGATATTTGTGATTTGTAATTTGGAATTTCTATTCCTCCAACACTTCATGCAGATTGGGGAAAGAGTCGACACTGCCCACGGGTCACAGCCAATCTAGATATCGCAGAATAGTCTGGGCACAAACCTCTGCGCCGTTACCTGGTAGAGATGCGACCACCCGGGGCTGTCTTTCCAGTTCTTCAATGGCTGATTTCCACTTTCCGGCGTAAAGATCTGCGGAGGACAAGTAGACAGTAGTAAAATGTTTGCTCATCTCCTGAACTAGAATGTCGTATTCGGGGAAGAACCCTCTATCCGCATAGATCATAGGAGTGGAGTGGGCTAGACAATCAGCTACGATGCCGTAACCAGGCTTGGTAATGACACCATCCACTGCTCCAACCACATCCGCATAGGAAAGAGGAAGGTCGTCTAGACAAATTCCGTTGCTAAAGCGAAAGTTCAGGGGGTGCTTAAAAAGAAACACGGCATGGTTGATATCTTCTACACGGTTTTGAGCGGCCTCTTCCAGGTCGAGGTAACCGAAGGATACAAGGTATACTTTCTGATCCAAGTCCAAATTTAGAATTTTTCTGGTCTCTTCCCGCTCCCTTTGGGCTTTGCGAGTCACCAGAGGAACATCCTGTATTTTGGGGAAGACCGAGCAGTCCCCATGCATGGGTAACTGGAGAAAGAGATCGCATTTCTGATAACATTTACGGATCCAGTCCACCAAAACCGACCAGCGGGAGTCGGAAGAAATATATGCCTCATATATCCAGTCCCAGGTAAAATTACTGATACCGATTGCCGGGATGTTAGCGTGAGCTGCAGCGACAAAGGGCAAGAAGGGAATATCACAGACCACAGCCTGGATCCCTCTGTTTCTCAGAAAATCGATTTCCTCCGACACTAGAGCGTCTTGGTTGAGATGGAGAGATTCAAGGGCTTCTAGAGTGGCGATCAAATCGAATCGGATGCTGTCTTGTTGGACCAAACCAATGTCTAACTGCTTTGCCCTAAGGGGCAGAGGCTGGGTCAGATTCTGATGCAAAAGAAACTCGGGAATGGTTGACACGACATCGATCTCAACTTCGGGTCCTTGCGACAATAAATGACGTATCACCTCAATGGAACGCACCGCGTGTCCAAACCCATGCGGGGTGATGTAATAAGCGAGCCGCCTTTTTTTCAGTTTATTACTCATATTTATCTGGTTACCTCCGGAACTAACAAACAGTGGCGAAAACTCAAAGAGCGACCAATGTCTAATCCAGAAACCTTAGATATCGAAAATTTTCAATTTCGTGGCCTCCACCCCAATGTATTCTTGGGAACGGCCAGTGATCGGTATGCGGGGTGGCTTGGTCAGATCTATTCAGAAAAACTCTACGGTGATCGAATTGCCCGCAGAAAAAAAACCGTGGGTGGAAAATCATTCGTGGAGGAAGTTCTCCCGGTTGAGAGTGTTAAGGAGTACTTCCAACATTTCCGGGTGCTCGAGTTGGATTTTACCTTTTATCGGCTTTTGTTGGAAGAGGATGGAGAGCCAACTCCAAACTATCACGTACTGCAAAGATACCGCCAGTATTTGAAGGAAGGTGATAGCCTCATACTCAAAGTCCCCCAAGCGATCTGTGCGCAGAAGTTATGGCGTGGGGGCCGGTATGTTGTTAATGATAGCTACCTGAATGGTGCAATCTTTACCGGTCAATTCTATGATCCGGCAGTGGCCGTTCTTGGCCCCTACCTTAGCGGCCTCATTTTTGAACAGGAGTATCAACGCAAGAAAGATCGCACTTCCCCACAGGAGTTGGCGACAGACCTCGATTTGTTTTTCGAGGAGATTCCCAAAGAGAGCCGTTACCACCTGGAACTGCGCACCGAGCCTTACCTAACGAATCCGGTTTTCCAGGTGATGGAGAAACATGGTGTTGGTCAGGTGCTCTCGCACTGGACCTGGCTTCCCACCCTTGACAAGCAGTTTGCCAAATCAGGACGCAGGTTCTTCAACTCGGGCGGCCAGGCCATAATTCGTTTGATGACCCCTCGCGGGGCACGCTATGAAGAGGCTTACGCCCAAGCCCATCCTTTTGATGCCTTGGTGGACACCATGTTGAACCCGGTCATGGTGGAGGAGGCAGCTGAGTTGATGTGGGAAGCAGTTGATAACAATATACGCCTAAACATAATCGTGAACAATCGCGCCGGAGGTAACGCGCCCCTGGTGGGACGACAAGTTGCTCTGCGATTCATAGAAATGGGTGATAGGGGTGAACCCTAATGTTGCAAACCTACTCCGTGGGAAAGCGCGTCAGAGTGTGCCAGATGTGGCCGCGCGCAGGCTCGGAGAGGATGAAGCGTACTTGACCGTACGTGATATCCTGTCCGAGGCGAGCACGGTCGCAGATGGCGCGCTATCACGCGAGCGCAGCGGTTTTTACCGGTGTGGGTTTGCAACATTAGGGTTAAAGGTGAGACTCTATGAGATGTGTAAGGAGCCACGCCCGTTCGGGCGTGGCTTTGTTGTTAGTCCCTCATTTTGAAGAGACAGGAGGCCATAGTCTGGCTGCCGCCTTCGTGACGATACGAGCAATCCTTGACTTTCCAACCATCTCTTCGCCTCTCATTCAGATACTTGGTAAACTCCTGATCGAAACTCATCAAATCGGAGCTAAAAGTTTCAAATAGATACTTGTTGTGCATCATGGGTCACCTCATGGTTTTTTGCATTGATGCGGGGTCAACTGCGCGGTGCCCCTCAATAATCCCAAGCATAACCGGGTGACAATGAGAGTCAAGGTGTGAAACCAATTTGGACGAAGACGGTCTCCTTCTTTTGTTGATAGCAATTCATATTGAAATAGTGGTTTTTCTTATTGAATACTCCTCGCTTCATAATTACCTTCTACTCATTGTGTAGTCGCAGTCACGCCAGGGCGTGATTTCATGAAATATTTGGGCTAGACAAAAGGGGAGACTTATGAGGTGCTACGACTATAAAGTCAAATATCCTGAAAAAGAGTGTCAACTAGATCAAGATGAAGAATCAATTACGCTGGTTTCTGAGGGCCGCACTGAGAAAATTCGGCTTCACGATTATGAGAAACTCTACAGCATTCCTGGCCTGTACGAGGAAGTTATCTATGAGCAACTACAATGCAATTCGCCACAAGTGGTCTGCTCCATGCTGAAAGAGGAAATAGAAAAGACGAAGGAGCAGACAGCTGGACTCCGAGTGCTAGACTTTGGCGCCGGAAACGGCATTGTCGGGGAGTGTTTGGACAAAATGATAGGCTGTGACACGATAGTGGGTGTAGATATAGTGGAGGAAGCCCTTGAAGCTACCTCCAGAGATCGTCCCGGACTTTATGACGACTACTACGTGATGGATCTCAGTAAACTTGACGACCACAAGGAAAAACAGCTTGCGAAGTGGGATCTCAACGCCTTGGTCACAGTATCAGCCCTCGGATACGATCACATTCCAACACGTGCTTTTCTCAATGTTTATAACCTGTTAGATGATGGCGCCTGGGTCGCCTTTAACCTAAAGGACAAATTTCTGTCCGAAGAAGACGACAGCGGTTACAAGGAGATTCTCCATGCTATGATGGGAGATAGTCTTACCGTGTTACAAGACAGGTGTTATTGCCACCGACTTTCCTTATCGGGTGAACCACTGGATTATTACGCGATTGTGGGTAGGAAGAACAAAAATGCTACCGTATGGTAAATTTTAGGAAGTAGCTTTACCCAACTTAAAGGAGAACTCCGATGATTCTCGACTGGTTGAAAGAAGATGTTGTTTTAGGGGACGGAGGAGCCATATTTGAGTTGGAACGTAGGGGGTATGTTAGTGCCGGGCCTTTTACCCCTGAGGTTGTCATAGAACATCCCGAAGCCCTCAAACAGCTCCAGACTGACTTTGCCAGGGCAGGCGCTCAGGTTCTCCAAGCGTTGACCTACTACGCTCATGAAGAGAAGCTGAAAGATATTGGCAAGGTAGACGCCCTAGCAAGGATCAACAATGATGCCGTACGAATTGCCAACGAGGTTGCCAAGGAATATGGATGTCTAGTTGCCGGCAATCTGGCTAACACCTGGATCTACGATCCCTCTGATCCGGCTACTCATAAGGAAACGAGACGTCAGTTTGACAAGCAGATCGAGTATCAAATCTCCCACGGTATAGATTTCTTCATAGCCGAAACTCTGGAGTATTTAGGTGAAGCCAGCATTGCCCTCGAGGCAATCAAATCAACCGGGAAACCGGCTATGATTACACTTGGCTTCAAATCGCTGGACCGCACCTTAGATGGAGTGGTTTTAGAAGATGCTTTCCAGGAACTTGAAGACTCGGGTGCAGACATCGTAGGAATCAATTGTTTTCGCGACCCTGAGCACATGCTTCCGTTGGCAGCGCGGCTGCGTCGAAAAGTGTCCTGTTTCGTGGCCACTCAACCGGTAGCATATCGCTGTACAGCAGAGAGGCCATACTTCCAGATCCAGAAGTTTCAGGGCCATCTTGCCTTTCCCCTTGAGCTCGATCCTTTCGTGCTAACCAGGATTGAGATGGTTAATTACGCCCTGAAGGCCAAAGAGATAGGGCTCAATTACATCGGTGGCTGCTGTGGGACGGCTCCTCATCACCTGCGTGCCATGGCCGAGGCATTGGGACGTTCTGTACCCAATAGCAAATACTCTCCGCGGCTGGAGTTGCATACGATTATAGGTGATGAAGGTCATCAAAGAGAGAGAGACGAACGCATATTGTGCGAACAACTCTACGACCCGGCGGTGTGCCACTTCATGTTAGAAGGATCTGAGGAAGGCGAGTAAAGAATCCAGGCCATCGAAGATCCCGCCTACACCCTTTCTTGAACAACCCATTTCAACTCAAGATAGAGTCCCTTTCCCCACATAACAGAGCATCAGGGTCGCGGTTTTTCAGTGCCCGGCCAGTCAAGGTTTCTTTGCTCGTACAAATCACGCTACCTACCTGTCTTGTAAAAAATACTCCGAGTTGGACGACTAAGAGGATAAGCAGAAGAGATTTTCATTTGTGTTAAGAGAACCTCCTTTTGTGTTGTGTTGGATCGAGATGGATTTTGCAGAAGATTTTGAAAAAGCAAGACAGCTCATCTATCCAGCAATTTTAGGGATGGAAGGAGTCAAGCAAGCAGCATAACTGGTATTATTGATTAGAGGTAATAGTACTTAATGAGGAGATATGGATGTATAACAAAGCGGTCGTATTGTTTGTCCTGGCTTTTTCCCTGATGCTTCCTGCAGTTGTCTTTGCCGATACCCCGACTTCATCGACAGATCTGGGCGTGTGTATGGACTACCTCGGTTTGGATGAGGCCGATTTTCGGAAACTGTTGTCTGGAGAGATTGTTTCCGGTGATCTCGAGGAAAGCTCCGAGAAAGAGCTGGCCGTAACCATTGCAATGCTGTTGCCTGCGCCGCTGGAGCAAGTAGTGGATTTGATATGGAGCGGCTCAACGCTGGAGATAACACGCGATATCTTGGATTTTAGCTACATCAGCGACTCTTCGCCGGTGGAGAACAGTTTCGCCGGAATAGGATTGCAACCTGACGAAGTGAAGGAAGTGTCCAAATTACTAAGGATAAGACCGGGCTTGACTTTCAACATGTCTAAGGCTGAAATCAAACGCTTCAAAACAATTGCTCGCCGTTTTAAGTCGAGGGGAGCCGAGAGAGATCCCCGGGTCCAGCAAGCACTCAATAGCGAATATCAGGCGTTACTCATGGCTCGATACAATACATATCTCCAGGGTGGTCTAAAGGCGATTGCGCCATACTACCGCGGCAGCGGGAAGCGTGCAAGGCCGGACAGGGAACTCTTTGCTGGGGCCGCCGGAGCGACCCTGATGAAGAATCTAATTCCTGATTTCTACCAGGCCTTCGTGAATTATCCGCAGCATAGTGGCGAAGGGGTTGAAAACCAATTCTTGTTGAGCAAAGAAGTGATTGAAGGCCGGCCGACGTTTATCCTCGGCCACCGCATGTTTCGTTTTGAGCAGAAGTACGCGGTCATGACCGAACGACAGTTTTATGTTGGACACACCTATAACTCGCAACAAATCATTGTGGGCAGTATCGCAGTTGAGGAGGGCACTCTCGTGTTTTACCAGAACCGCACATCCACCGACCGGGTTGCTGGCTTCGCTAGCAGCCTCAAGCACATGATCGGACGAAAATTAATGCGCGATCAGATCATCCATCGCTTCGAGGCACTCAGACGGTCGCTCGAACAGGCTGGTTCGTGAATATAATTCATCAAAACCGTCAGCATGTAAGACCTTAAATTCTCTCCTGAAATACCTCACACATAAGCTGAATGACTTCAGAGTCTGAGTCTGCAGGTTCTTAATAGGAAAAGCACCAAGAGCAAGCCTCGGCTACGGCCAGGCTGGTGCGGTCTTTTGAATATTACGTAGACCACGAAAAAATAGAGTGCATTCAAAAGGAGGAACTGAAAAAAGAAGAGATGGGTGGAGGTAATATCAGTCCGGTGTGGAAAAACCAACTTGGCGAGCCGTCCCAGATCGAAATGAAAGAAATAAACGGTGCTGGAGACAGCTCC
>JBEQLC010000105.1:0-6752 GCA_040326175.1 Desulfobacteria bacterium
TCTGTCCCTCAAAAAGCGCTACTTCTACTGTCGATATTAAGGGGATTATTCTTCTTCTCATGACGTTTTGAGCCCCACCTGTTATCGGTTATTTTGCAGGATGGCTGGATAAGCTATTTACACCCTCTGATGTGGAGTAAAATGCTTAAGTTTTATGGCTTTACTGTGGTTTTTCCTTGACAAAATCAGGACTTCAGGGTAAAGGGGACGATACATTTTTTACAGCACAAGTCGCAGTATTTTCACCATTTAGTCTCATCTATTGTGTATTGACTGACACATAACCACCTCAAACTCTCAAAACTTAACGATTTGGAGTCCGCATGAGCACAACAGAGGAAAAAGAGCACGCCGTAGCTGACGAGGGGAAGGAAGCCACTGAGGAGATCGAAGCCGAAGAGGCACATGAGCCTAAGCCGGTCAAACCGGGGACCTGGCGATTCCTCATACCCATTATTGCATTTGCTATGGGTTTTGGGCCCCATTTCCTTCTTGGCTGGGTGATCTTCCCGCAACTCCTTTACGGAAAGAAACAGCAGCCGATCGACTTTAGCCATAAAATTCATGTCGCAGAATTGGGCGAGTGTGAGAGCTGTCATTATTTCCGTGGGGACGGGAGCTTTACGGGTATTCCTGATTTAGCCAGTTGTCTTGAGTGTCACGAAGAACAGCTGGGAGAGCATCCGGAAGAGGCAAGACTCATCAGAAAATATGTTGAACCGGGCAAAGAGATTCCATGGCTTGTCTATTCCCGCCAACCTCAGTGTGTCTTTTTCTCCCATGCGGCCCACGTGGTGAAGGGCGAGATGGAATGCGGTACCTGTCACGGACCCGTGGGGGACTCGGATCACACCAAGCCTTATTATTACAATCGCCTCACCAAGTACAGCCGGGACATCTGGGGTTCGAATCCGGCAGGCTACAAGAAGCACACCTGGGATCGGATGAAGATGGACGACTGTGCTGAGTGCCACGAAGAAAAGAAGGGCATCAAAGAAGCATGCTTTGTATGCCACAAGTAACGTGTCGAACATAGCGCTTATCGGCTATATGCAAGGGGAAGATCTATGAAACTGGACAGAAGAACTTTTATAGAGATCTTGGTCGGGTTCTCGGCCGGAGCGGGCGCCGGTATTATGCTGACGCCCGTGAACTGGAAGATAATGGACGACATGGCCATCTGGTCCCAGGAGATGTGGCCGCGGTACCAGCTGGGAGGCCTCAAAGGCAAGCTTCCCGAACGGGGTAAAGTCACTAACGCAGATACGGTCTGCAAGCTCTGTCCGGGGGGCTGCGGTATTACGGTCAGAAAAGTTAAAGACCGTGCCACAAAAATAGAGGGAAGAGATGGATATCCGGTCAACAACGGGGGTATCTGTGTCTTGGGCGCAGCCGGCCTCCAACTCCTTTACGGCCCATGGCGGATCCCCGGTCCGTTGAAACGATCGGGAAAGCGGGGCTCGGGCGCTTTTGGAAGAATCTCGTGGGAAGAAGCAATCGATGAAGTTGTTCACAAACTTGCCGATTTGCGCTCAAAGGGAGAGGCCCATGCCCTGGCGGCTATTCTGGATTCGGATCGCGGGACTGTGCCGCAGTTGTTTAGTCGGTTCCTAAAGGCGTACGGTTCGCCAAATTTTATTCGCACGGCTTCTGATCAGGATACGTATGAATTGACACTGAATCTCATGCAGGGAGCCGAGGATTCAGTGGGCTACGACCTTGAAGGTGCGAATTTCATTCTGAGTTTTGGAAGCGGTCTCATCGAGGGATGGGGTTCACCCGTTCGGGTCATTCAAGCGCACAGCAAATGGCGATCAGGCAACGGAGACCGCGCCAAGGTTGTTCAGATTGAGCCACGTCTCTCCAACACAGCAGCCAAGGCCGATAACTGGCATGCTGTGAGGCCGGGTACTGAAGGAGCCCTTGCCCTGGGACTTGCCCATGTAATTGTCAAGGAATCACTGTACGACCCTGGGTTCACGGCAAACCATACCTTTGGATTTGAAGACTGGAATGACTTCACCGGCAAGATCTATATGGGCTTCAAGAGCTTGGTCTTGACCGAGTATTCACCTCAGGCCGTATCAGATATCACGGGTCTTGCGCCCAGAAAGATCGTAGCCCTGGCCCGAGCCTTTGCCAAGGCAGACCGTCCCCTGGCAGTCTGGGGCCGTGGCAAGGGAACCACGTCCGGAAGCCTTTACGAGTGTATGGCTGTCCATGCCCTGAACGCCCTGGTGGGCAACATCAACAAGCCAGGGGGAGTGTCGACACGTCCCGATGTGGCAACTCAGCCGTGGGCGGAAGTGGTCCAGGACGCCACAGCGTCTACCTGTTTCAATATGCCCCGTGTAGATGGCGCTGGTTCCAGTCGTTATCCCCTTGCCAAGTATCTGCCCGATAGATGGCCCCAGGTCATGGACGGAGGAAATGCCGGTATCAAAGCGCTCCTTGTAAACGGTGCCGATCCATACTTTACCACCATGGACTCTGCGGCTGTGGCCAAGGCATTCGAGCACATACCTTTTGTGGTAAGCTTTTCCAGTTATCTGGACGAAACCGCTTATAATGCGGACTTGATTCTGCCTAATCATCACTACCTGGAACGATGGGAGGAAATGCCAACGCCTGTAGGTCTACATAAACCTATACTGGGTTTACTCAAACCAGTGGTGTCGCCCCAATTCGATACAAGGCACGTGGGAGACGTCATCATGACTATCGCCAAGTCCCTGGGCGGAAAGGTTGCGGAATCCTTCCCGTGGGAGGACTACAAAACCGTGCTGAAGGAGACTGTGGGCGAGAAGTGGGACGCCTTAGAGGAAGAAGGCTTCGTGGAGGACGCGAATCCGGCATCAGAAGGCTCCTTTGGCACCCCTTCAGGCAAGTTTGAGTTCTATGTTACGGCCTTTGACCAAGCCGGCATGGAAATGCGCAAGGATGAGGAGTATCTTCCACACTACGCGCCAATAAAACCGGAGGGCAATTCTGTTATTTATCCGCTTCTCTTGATCCCCACCGAGTTGATGCGGCTGGCGGATGGCGCTGTTGGAAACCCGCCATTTTGTACAAAGACTCTGGAAGAGAACGAGTTAAAAGGGGACGGGCTTTTCGTTGAGATCAATCCTATGACAGCTGCTGATTACGGTCTTTCCGAGGGGGCGCATGCCACGCTCGCCACACCTAGGGGGAAGGCCAAGGTGCTCGTGAACCTCACTGAGGGGATCATGCCAGGCGTGATAGGGATCCCGAAGGGTCTTGGCCATAAGGCTTACGACGACTACCTGGCAGGCAAGGGCGTCAATGCCAATAGCCTCATAGGCGTTGTGGAAGACCCGGTCTCCGGCTTGTGTGCCACCTGGGGCATTCGGGCCAAGCTGACTAGAGTTTAGAACTTATTGGAGTATTGGAGCCATGGAGTACTGGAGTAATGGGTTTAGAGCAATAAAGAATGGCTTTTTCCGCTTTTACTATCCACTACTCCAGCACTCCAACACTCCATCATGCCATGTGAAGGGCATAGTTCCGCCACTGGCAAAAAGGCTATCGTTCGAATAGACTAATAGGATTTCCGAAACGCAAGGGGTAACCATGAAAGAGGCACATCACGGCGAAGGAGACAAGAAAACTTATAGGTACGGTATGGTCGTCGACCTGGACAAATGCACGGGCTGTGGCGCCTGCATGGTAGGCTGTATGGCGGAAAACAACCTACCCTTCAGGAAAGACAATAGTGACAGGACACGCAGCATGCTTTGGATGCGGGTTTACAAAATCTCGAACGGCCGCACCTTTCCAAATTCGGACATCTCATATATTCCGAGGCCCTGTCAGCACTGTGAGGGCAAAGACTACCATCATGCTACACCGTGCGTGTCCGTGTGCCCGGCAACGGTTACCGATTACAGCCACGAAACGGGTATTGTGAGTCAGATATACACGCGCTGTTTCGGCTGCCGTTACTGCATGGCTGCCTGTCCTTACCATGTGCGTGTTTTTAACTGGTGGGATCCAACGTGGCCAAAAGGGATGAAAAAATACCTTAATCCCGACGTGTCGATTCGTATGCGGGGTGTGGTGGAAAAATGCAGCTTCTGCTACCACCGGCTCCAGCGTGCAAGAAACAAGGCGTATGCGGAGGGGCGCGCCGAGCTTCATGAGAACGAATATCAAACAGCTTGCACCCAGGCCTGCCCTGCGGGGGCCATCACTTTTGGAGATTTGAACGACCCTCACCACAAGGTCTATAAACTAAAGAAGGATCCCAATGCGTTCCGGCTCTTGGAAAAGCTCGGCACCAACACCAAGATTTACTATGTTTCAAGCAAGGCCTGGGTCCGGAAGGCAGGCAACGCGTATACAGGTATGCAAGGAGACGTTGTCATTCCCGGATAGCCATTAATTTCAGAAGGAGTCTCTCTTATGGATTCAGCATCACTTCCGTTCGATCAGGCATTATTCCCAGAAGGCACCAAACGCTGTAAGCTCAAATGGTTCCTCTTGTGGATGGCCGCCTTGCATGGTCCTCTCACGGTGGGCGCTATCGCCGCAGTCCTGTGCTGGGGTCTGGCCCTTAATGTGACCAATCTGAACAACAACTATCCGTTTGGGTTGTGGATTGCCGCCGATTTAGGGGTCATCGCTCTGGGGGCCGGCGCTTTTTTCACGGGCTTTCTGAGGTATATCGTAAAAATAGACGAACTCAAGAACATAGTCAATTTTGCGGTCGTTATCGGAGTAGTGTGCTATGCTGCGGCCCAGGGGATCCTTGGAGTAGACATCGGTCAACCCCTCAGAGGCTGGTTCATCTTCTGGCACGCGAACGTTCATTCCATGCTCACAGAGGTGGCCTTCTGCATCACAGCCTATTTCATGGTCCTGTGCATCGAGTACCTTCCCCTGATTTTGGAAAATCGTCAGATAAACAAGCTCGGGTTCTTCCACGGCATGGCACATCACCTTCATGAAGCCATGCCGGCGATTGCAGCCATCGGTGTGTTTCTTTCTTTCTTTCATCAAGGGTCTCTGGGTGGTGTTCCTGGTGTGCTTTATGGTCGGCCTTTTGCCTTTCGCGAAGGGTTTCTGGTGTGGCCGTGGACCTTCTTTCTCTTTATCCTGTCTGCCATTGCCTGTGGACCGTGCTTCACGATCCTAATCACCTGGATCACAGAAAAATGTGCGGGAAAGAAGCTGGTCAAGAGAAATGTGTTTGATATTCTGGCCAGGATCTCCGGCAGACTGTTGGCTGTTTATCTTGTTTTAAAAACGATCGACACCATATACTGGATCGCTTTGGCGGAGAAAGCAGGGGCCCCGTTCAGCAGTTTTTATGCCAATAATCCTTATGGATACTGGGTGTTGGTTGCGGAGCTTGGAGCCCTGGGTGTCATCCCGATGCTCATTCTGCTGAGTGAGAAGACGCGAAAGAATGAGAACCTTTTGATCCTGGCCTGTGTTTTAAACTGTTCGGGGATCTTTATGAATCGGTGGATAATGACGGTACAGGCACTTGCGGTACCGGTCATGTCATTCGACAAGTTCGTTCCCTATATTCCAAACTGGGTGGAATTTGCGAGCACGTTACTGTTTGTCTGGGCAGGTGCCATCGTGATATCCATATCATACAGGTATTTGCCGATCTTTCCGCAAGAAAAAGAGCTAAACCCACAATAGGAAGGACGCTGCCATGTTTCCATTTGCTTTTGAATGGGTAAACGACCCTGTTCACTTTGTCTTTATGGGGTCCTTTTTCACGGTTTTGATATGTTTGGTGATCATTCTTCACTACTGCGGTATTCGTGCTTTCCTTGACCTGATCTGCAAGAAGGGCCATAACGATCAACAAGAGCATCACTGACTGATACCGTGAATGACTGAACGAGCGAGGAACTCGATATGGATCTTGCTAGACTAATAGGAATTATGGTTGTTTTTGGGGTACCCGGAATTGTTGGTGGAGGCCTTGTCTATCACCTCTTCCATAGCTGGCCGGTTGTATGGATCTATGAAATACTGCTGGTTCTCCTGGCGCTCAGAACTGCTTTTAATGCTGCGGGGAAATCCGCGCCGAGTGGGCACTAGATAATATACCGTCTCCTCTTAACATCTCTCTATGAGGGGCGGCACGCGATAAGCGATAAGCCTCTGCCTTATATGCCCAGAAGCTACGGCAAAAAGAATCATCCAAACAAGAAAGGGCTCGTTCCAAACCGGAACGAGCCCTTTTTGCTTCGTGTATTATGTAGTAAGAACTAAGCCCTCTTCTGCTCCCCCTCTTCTTTCACTGTGGTTGCGTCCTTGTAAAGAACTGAGATTATCAGGAACCCGGTTGCCCACACTGCCAGCGCGATCAACGCCTCAGGTACTGTAGGCCAATATTCAGTTACTTCGTGTAAAGGATTGGGTACAAATCCTCCCACAACCAAACCAAATCCCTTATCTATCCACGTTCCAATAATTGTCAACACGCAGGCCACTGCCAAGATACCCTCATCCCTGCGGCAGGCAGGAATAACCAGGAGGATAATAGCCATCGTCAAAAGTGCGAAAGCACCCCACATCAGGGGAGTGAGATTTCCCTGCCCTTCAAGGCCGAAGAAGAGGTAGGTGAAGTGGTCCATATGGCCTGGTATCTGACTGTAGAAGACGGTAAAAAGTTCGCACACAAACAAAAACACATTCAAAATGAGAGCATAAGCGACAATGCCGCCGAGCGTTAGAATTTGCTCTTTACCGGGATCGAATCTGGTTGT
>JBEQLC010000106.1:0-6742 GCA_040326175.1 Desulfobacteria bacterium
GTCATGTGAACTTGGACTGAGCGAAGTTTATTATGAAAAATGTGATAATCACCTTAGTGATCGGATTTATCGTCTTCGAGCTTATTGAACATCTGGTCTTCCCTTTGTTCTGGTCTATCAAGAACCGAAACAAAAGATCTATCGCTGGGGTGACGGGCATGTTGGGAAAAGTGGCTAAAGTCAAACAGTGGCATAATACCGAAGGACAGGTTTTCGTAAACGGGGAACTATGGACAGCCGTGAGTGATGTTCCTTTGTTCACCGGTGATAAAGCGGTTGTTCAAAAGGTGGAAGGCCTAACATTGAAGGTTGAGCCTTTGAACGACTAAAGTTGCGGAGAACCTTTCGTAAGAAAGGCAGGATCAAAGGTATTCCTGCCTTATGCCCGTTTCCTGAAAAAGTCACGTATATCTGCTATATCGTCAGCCAAAGACTTCACCCCACGACTTTTGATTGTGTTCTGTTAGTGTGCCGAAGTGGCCTCTGATTCGACATGCATTGAATCCAAGATTACAAGAAAGTACCTTCCAGTCGTCCAGATGTGCGATCACAGCCATTTATCTGCAGCGTTGATGGGCAAATAGTGATTCTTGATTTTTGCCATAAATCACTAAATCTGCTCACCCCAGGGTCCTTTGCCTCAAGAAATGGTCCGCAATCACAAGCCTCACCATTGCCTCGCAAACCGGAACAATCCTGGGCACGGCTGATACATCGTGTCTCCCCTTGACTGAAATCGTCGTCGGTTTCATATTGACATCCACCGTACGCTGTTCCTTCTCAATGGAAGAAATGGGCTTTACGGCAGCTCTCACCACAATCTCATCACCATTGGAAATGCCCGCCAGGATGCCCCCGGAACGGTTCGTAACAAATCCTTCGGGCGTGATCTCATCATTACATTCAGAGCCTAGCAGCCGGGCTGCGGCCAAGCCCACACCAATCTCCACGGCCTTCACAGCCCCTATACTCATAACCGCCTTTGCCAGTTCAGCATCGAGTTTGTCAAAAACAGGTTCTCCCAATCCAGCCGGGCAGCCCTGAACAAGCACTTCCACGACCCCCCCGGCTGAATCTCCGGCGTTCTTAATTTCCATGATCCTTTCACGCATTTTGTCTGCTGCATCGAGGTCCGGGGTAAGGAATGGATTCTTGTCAATGACGTCCAGGGCCATCTCTTCAGCCCTGACCCCTGCCAGCTCCAAGGTATAGGCCTTTACACTGATATGCTCTCGGTCCAGCAACTTTCTGGCAATAGCGCCTGCTGCAACCCTTGCCGCTGTTTCCCTTCCAGAGGCCCTTCCACCACCCCTGTAGTCGCGTATCCCGTATTTCTTCTGATACGTGAAATCACCATGCCCTGGTCTGAAGACATCCTTGATCGAATCATACGATTCACTATCCGCATCCTTGTTGTGAATAAGGAGTGAGATAGGGGTTCCTGTGGTCACCCCTTCAAAGGTGCCAGAGAGGAGTTGGACTTGATCCGGCTCCTTCCTGGGTGTGCTTGAAGGAGCGCTTTGCGGTCTCCTTCTGTCAAGGTCTTGCTGAATGTCAGATTCCCCAAGGGGCAATCCAGGGGGACACCCGTCGACAATCACACCTAAAGCCTTGCCGTGGGACTCTCCCCAAGTCGTAATCTTGAAGACCTGTCCGAATGTGTTACCAGCCATATAACCTCCATAACCGTTCAAAGGGAAGTATTAGCAGCAGAAACACCCCAATGCGATCGTTTGGACCTACCCCATTAATGTCTTCGGTAAAAGTCTGTGTGGGTCTGTGGCAACAAAGTGTTACGAGTCCCCATACTGTTCCAGTTTCTGCACAATCTCATCCAGGATCTGCTCAATGCTCTTTGATGTCGTATCCACAGAGAAATCCATAGCGCCCCTGTAAAAAGGCTTCCTGAGTTCCAGCACCTCATCTATCTCTTCATATGGGCTTTTTCCAGTTAGGCCTGGTCTCTGCTCTTCGGTCTTTTCGTCAGAACGCATTCGTTCAAGGATAGTCTGAGTTGTAGCCTCAAGCAACACTATGACGCCATTTTGTTTCAGATTCTCGACATTTTCAGCGTCCAGGACCGCACCGCCGCCCGCACCGACTATGTAGTCGTCAAAAGACGATAGCTCACGGATCGCCTCTTTTTCCTTTGCTCGAAAAAAGTCCCAACCTTCCGCTGCCACCATATCACTAATGGTTCTTTTGGCCTTCTCTTCTATGTAGTTGTCAGCGTCACAAAAGGCTTTTCCAAGCCTTTTGGAGAGGGCCAGCCCCACGGACGTTTTGCCCGTACACCTGTATCCGATCAAGACGATATTCACGTTAGAGTGCCTAAAATGCCTAAAGTGAGCTAAAGTGCCTAAAGTTGAAAAACGAAATCAAAACAAATTCCACAAAGACAATATCCGGCCATTGAACGTTGAGGTTCCATTCTCTCTAAATCATCAATCGTCAATCTTAAATTGAGAGCGCTTCCAGCTTTTCCCAGAAATCAGGGAAGGATTTTTTTACGCAGCCTGGGTCCTTGATTGAAATACCCTCTATGGCCAGGCCTGCTATGGCAAAACTCATGGCGATGCGGTGATCGTCATAACAGTCTATTTCAGCCCCACGGGTAGCGATTCCCTGAACGATCATGCCGTCTGCTTTCTTTTCAACCCGTGCCCCGAGCTTTCTTAGTTCATGTGTCAGGGCAGCAACCCTGTCTGATTCCTTGACCCGAAGATGTAGTATATTTTGCAGGATGGTCTTTCCCTTCCTGAAGGCAGCGACCACAGCCAGTGCCGGAACCATGTCCGGCGCATCATTCAAATCAAAGGAAAGATCTTCTTGGTTGGATAACGGCCCGGTTACTTCAATCCCGTCTTCAGATGCGGACACCTTGCATCCCATTGTTGCCAGGATTTCCAATAGACGCAAATCACCCTGAAGGGAGTTTCCGTTGATATTAGATATTCTTATCGTTCCACCAACAATGGCAGCAGCTGCCATGAAATAGGTGGCACTGGAGACGTCTCCCTCTATCGCATACTCTTTCGGCTGATAGGCTTGACGGGCCTTAATATGAAAGAATCTTTCTTCAGAGACCGAGACCTCGACGCCAAAGTGCGCCATGACATCCAGCGTCAGCTTAATATACGGCCAAGATGGGACGAGGCTAGACATCCCGATCTCGATATCTTCTTGAGCGTAAGGTGAGGCCAAAAGGAGCGATGAAACGTACTGACTGCTGAGCGCCGTGTCCAGACGCGTCTTCCCGCCCGGTAAGCCTTCGGCCTCGACTTGCACGGGCGGGCATCCGGTGCCTTCGACGCAGGAAGCCTTAACACCCATCTTGTTCAGGGCATCCACAAGGGGTTGGATGGGTCTTTGCCGCATGCGCCTGTTGCCGTCAAGCACAAAGGTACCGTGCCCTATAGAAACCGTGCCTACAAGAAACCGGAGTCCGGTTCCGTTGTTTCCGAGGTACAGGGGCGAGGGGGGAGTAACCAGTTTGCCGCCAGTCCCCTCAACCATAAAATCGTGGCCCTGCTGAGTAATGTTAGCACCCAGCACACTCAGGGCCTTAATCAAATGCTCGGTATCTTCCGAAATCAAAGCATCTTTTATGACAGATCTTCCGGTGGCAAGCGCAGAAGTGATCAGGGCCCGTTGGGTATAGCTCTTTGAGCCGGGGACGCTGATTACCGTATTGATTTCTCTTATCGGCTTGATCCGCTTCATATGGTTGTGAGCCTCTCCAAGACGAGGTTTCTCATTAGCTCTGCAGGGGCTTCTTTCTCAGTCCATATCCGAAACTGTTCCGTGCCCTGCAACAGGAACATCTCAAAACCGCTCGCCACCATGCATCCTGCTGCCTCCGCTTCCCTTAGGAGCATGGTCTCAAGCGGGTTATATATAACATCCGCCACCGCCTTAAATGATCCCAGCACACCCTTTGGAACAGGCATCTCGTCTTCTTCCGGATACATGCCTATCGGCGTCGTATTGACCAGGCAGTCTCCGCTAGCACTTTCGATCTCAGAGAGGGCAACAAAGGCACAATCAAATTCCTCGGCCAAGGCACGGCCCTTCTCCTCTGATCTGTTTACAACAACGGCCTCTCCCCCTTTAGTAGTTACGCCAAAAACGACAGCCCTTGCGGCTCCCCCTGCACCGATCACCACAAACTTATGATCTTCTACTGGAAGCAATGCCTCAAGACACCTGACGGCTCCAACCCAATCTGTATTGGTACCCCGCACCCCTTCTGTTCCAAAGACCAAGGTGTTGACGGCCCCAATCCTTTCGGCCGTATCATCAATTTTATCGATTAGTGCACATATCTCTCTCTTGAAGGGATGAGTCACGCTTGCCCCCTTGATTCCCAGGGCCTTCATACCGGCTACGGCGCCTTGCAGATCTTGCACCTCAAAGGGGAGGTAGACAGCATCTATGCCCAGGAACCTGAATGCAGCATTGTGCATCAGGGGGCTCATGCTGTGTGCTACGGGGTTTCCCAGAATACCATAAACGGAGGTATGTCCACTCAGCATGCTCGCGTCACTGTCAGCAGCCGATCTTACATGATGTTCAGAGTCATTTCCCCTTATATTGGACTGCAGTTTTCTCGAAATCGAGATTATCTCGCCAAATATTCTGCTGACTTCCGAAGTGTTGAGAGGGCCCTCATTGTGCTGGGCCAGATACCTGAATATAGACTCTTCCCTGCTATGGTCATAGATACTGAGACCGTCTTTGCCCTTTAGTTGGCCAATCTCGGAAGAAACCTCTGCCCGCTGGTTCAAAAGCTTTAGAAGGGCGCCATCCAAATCCTCTATCCTGCGTCTCAGCCTGTCTAAGGCATCTTTGCTCATCCCCGAAGCTCCTCAATGGTCTCCACCACGACATCCGAAGGGATATCGGGCGTTACAAAAGGGACGCCTATCTCTTTTACCAGCACAAAGTGAAGCCGCCCTGCAACGACTTTTTTGTCGGTCTCCATGAACGCCACGATCTGGGATGTCTCCATGCCTGCCGGAATCTTGACAGGAAGCTCGTACTCTTTAATCAGGTCAATGATCCTTGTACAGGAATCCCTATCCAGGTAATGCAGCTTTTGGGAAATCTTTGCAGCACCCACCATTCCGATCGAGACCGCCTCGCCATGGAAAAGGCTATAGCCCGACGCCGCCTCGAGTGCATGCCCCAGAGTATGGCCAAAATTGAGAATACGCCTCAAGCCGAGTTCTTTTTCGTCCATCTCCACAATGTCTGCCTTTATCTTACAGGAACGTGCGATCAAGCTTTTCATCAGAGAAGCACTACGCTTTTTGATCCCGTCTTTTTCGAGCTCAAGGAGTTCGAACAGATCGTGACTTCCTATTATGCCGTATTTTATTATCTCGGCCAACCCATTGGCAAAATCCTTATCCGAAAGCGTTTTGAGGAATGACAGGTCTACGTAAACAGCCTTTGGCTGATAGAATGTTCCTAAAAGATTCTTGCCCTCAGGAAGATCCACCCCGGTCTTTCCACCCACGCTGCTGTCCACCTGGGCAAGAAGTGTTGTGGGAATCTGAATATAGGGGATCGACCTCATGTATATGGATGCGATGAAGCCCGTCACATCGCCCACCACTCCGCCACCCAGGGCAATAAGCAGCGATTTCCGGCTCACCTTCAGCCCAATAAGTTGCCTTGCCACTTCAAGAACGGTATTGAGTGATTTCGAAGCCTCACCAGCGGGTATTTCAATGATATCAACAGGGAGGGCCGTCGCCTTCAATTTCTCCTTTACCACTTCTCCAAATAGCGGGTTGACATCTGAGTCTGTAACGATCACGTACCTGTCTGCATGATTCTTGACCTTGGTGACCAATTCCGCGCGGCCCATGACATCTTCACCGATAAGAATATCATATGAGTCCTTGCAAGACTTTTCCAGATGCACCCTAATGCGCTCCATGAGCTTCTGCATACTCCTTTCTGACGATCCTTGCAATCGATTCAATTTCGCGCATGAGATCGTAGAATCTTTCAGGCTTCAGGGACTGAGGGCCGTCTGACAAAGCGTGCTGGGGGTCTGGATGGACTTCTATCATCAAGCCATCGGCTCCAACTGCAACAGCGGCCTTGGCCAGGGGGAGTACGAACTTCCACTTGCCGATAGCATGACTGGGATCAACAATCACCGGCAGGTGTGTCTTATCCTTTAGCACCGGTACCGCACTAATATCAAGGGTGTTACGCATAGCGGTTTCAAAGGTGCGAATACCCCGCTCGCAAAGTATCACATTAGGGTTGCCAGATGCCAATATGTACTCTGCGGACATGAGGAGCTCTTCCAGTGTGGTCATCATTCCTCTTTTTAAGAGCACAGGCTTCTTCGCCTGCCCCACGGCCTTCAGGAGCGCAAAGTTCTGGACGTTCCTGGCCCCCACTTGAAGCACGTCGGCATAACTCTCAATAAGTTCTATATCTGAGGCCCTCATGACTTCGGTAACCACGGGGAGGCCTGTTTTCTCCCGAGCCTCGGCAAGGATTTTCAGCCCCTCTTCTCCCAGCCCCTGAAAACTGTATGGAGATGTCCTTGGTTTAAAAGCCCCTCCTCTCAGCATAGATGCGCCTCCTTTTTTTACAACAGAGGCGGCCTCCATAAGCTGTTCAGAACTCTCCACAGCGCACGGCCCTGCAATGACCACGCATTTCGGCCCACCTATCTCTACATCTCCGACCGTGATCACGGTATCCCCCTCCTTGG
>JBEQLC010000107.1:0-6683 GCA_040326175.1 Desulfobacteria bacterium
CGCCAAAACCTTTAGACATTTGAGTCGAGAATTTTGCTGGATAACTTCCCACGATCTTGAATCCGTGAAATCTCATGATTCCCTATACATATCTAAACAGGAACGGCAACTCAATGAAAAACGGTTTTGGGCGAGGCGAGATGATTGATTACTTTACATGATCTTGGATTTTTGAAGGCGAAGATTCTTGAAAGTCGCTTGCCATTATTACAAGCCTCAGAAATTTCAAGATAAAAATGGGTATCGTAAATCGGCCTGTCATGCAACTCAAGATGGAGGCGGTGCGATTGGACCAAGAAGGAAGGGATGAACGTGGTCTTATTTCACCGATTGAGGTTCCAGTCGTAATAGATGTACTCAAACCTGACTGTTTCTGCATTCTTCTGGACAAATCTACGGGCGCCTTCGTCGGCCAGGTAATCGTACAGGAAATCCACAACACCCCGCTTTCCCCCAAAATCCGCCTCGTACCAACGAAAAATTTCGGAGAGTAGCACCTTGCCCTCTTCAGGGAGAGCGATGACCTCAGAGGAATTCACAAAACTCTTGGCCGCGGCCTCGAGCTGATCATAGATTGTGGCACTATCATAGTAATCGATGGGAGCGCACGAACGGGAACCACAGACCAGGGCAAAGTGAATCCGTGAATCCACTGGTTTCAGAATCCATGTCTTACGAGTGTCCCTTGGACCGAACTGCCGCAGCACGTGGAACCAGGGGCGGGCATTGCCTCGCAGGATGCCGTGTTCTATGTCGTCAGCGGAAAAGAGGTGTCCCCCGATGGCATACTTCAATCGGCTGAAGAAGTCCGGCGCTTCCCGGACTGATCGCTTAATACCGAGGGAAACAATGCCATCGATCACAATCGTGTTGTAAAGATTAACCCAAAAGGCAAGCTTATCCCGCCGTCCAACTAATTGGCTCAGGTCAAAGTCCCGAAGGCCGTTGGTCAGGCGTCGATATTCCTTATACTCGGCAGACTCCCGGAGCTTATGGTAGTCCACCAGGCCTCGACCAGTGTCGTAAAAAGCATCCTTTAGAGTTCGTATACTTCGCAGTAAGGCCCCGGCAAGCTCTTCCGATGCCACCCCGCATACTTCATCACCGCCGTTCAGGACGACATCCGAAGATAAGATCGCCCTGGCTTTGGCCGCTATTCGACTAGACGCCCGTTCAGTCTCGTAGAACTCATGGACCAGGTCAATGAAGAGGGCGGCTGTCCAGCTGAAGTTGTCGGTCCCGTAACCTGTGCCGTCGAAAGAATCGAAGTACTCGTGGAATCCAAAGCGTATGGGAAGCTGCAAGAGATCTTTCTGTAGGGAATCGGCTTTAAGAGTATAGCCATAGCGACGCAGACCCTGGGCGAGCATCCAGTTGATGTTGATCCATACTGGCCCGCGCCAGTAGTTTGCGCGGTCGAAACCTTCCTGCTGTGTATCGTAGTTTGGCACGGTGAAGCAGTTGCCCTGGTGCAGTGCGCAGAACGAGGTAGAATCAAGTCGTTTGTACAATTCCTCAGCCTGTTCTTTGCTTGCTGCACCGGCAAAAAGCGGCAGGAACCCCGCAGAAGTATCCACCTCAATAGGCATGTCGGCCACGAGGTCGTAGCAGTCAAAAATCTTATGCTCGGGATGCCAGAGCTTTTGGCGTATGGCCGATCCGGTCTGCTCGGCCCAGGAGAGGGCTTGATCCGGCGATTCACCAATCAGCCTTGCGATTTCGACCAGTGATTCATTAGCCCGACACAGCACCGAGTTGAAGAGGGGGTCTTGTATTAAAAACGGACAGGACCCGCGGATCCGGGCCTCGTCATAGTTACACTTGCGAAAAAGGTCCACCAGGTACACGTACCGGTCATAGTCCTCATCTGTAGGGCGGGTCTTAGGGTCCACGCCGTGCCCCAGGTCTTTACGCTCATATGGAGGCAAAGTAGCTCCGTCCACATGCATTCGCCCAAGTGGGATGTCCCAGGTGGGAGAGTTGTCTATCCCCGATTCCCAGGGATGGCGGATGTATACCAGCCCTTCGTTGTTCGGATCCCTCTCCCGGTAGAAATAGGCATGCAACGTCAGAAGTTTCGGGTAGATACGCTCCAGAAACGGCAACACAGTACGCGGACGCCGGGCGTTTCGGTAGATCCTCTCAACGGCCATGGCAAGGACAGGTGGCATCGTAATGCCTGACGTGAGTTTGCCTTGAGGGGCGTTCGGCGATTTTTCGGTCTGCCAGAAATCCGGCTCTGGAAAGTAGTAGCCGAGAGCGGCATGGTTGAAAACAATCTGGGGAACCATGCCGTTTTGCCACTGTGCGTCAAAGAGGGTTTCGATCTCTATGATCGCCCTACGGGTGTCGTAGTGGGAGCGTCCAATGGCAATGAACCCTGAATCCCAGTTCCACTGATGGGGGTATAGGGCGGGAGCCGGCTTGGTCGAAGACCCCATCCAGTTCTGGTCAAGGATTCGCTTGGCCTTCTCCACGTAGTTGGCAAAGATTCGAGCCATGTTTCAGTTAGGTTTCACAGTTTTGCTGTCAGAGCCCCATACGCAGCCCCCAGTAAGGCCGCCTTGTCGTTGAGAATGACCCGAACCGGGATACTCTGTAGTAATTCCGTAAACCTGCCTTTATCTACAAAGGCTTTTATGAAAAGGTCCTCTCCAAGTTTCGGTAAAATCTTCGGGGCGATACCGCCTCCTATGTAGATGCCGCCCCTTGTGAGACCGGTTAATGCCAGGTTTCCGGCTGTGGCCCCCAATATTGAAACAAACAAGTCCAGCGTTTTCACGCACAGGGGCTCTTTTTCCACAAGGGCTGCCTCAGATATAACCTTTGATGGATTGTCCTCGTTCATTCTTTGGGCAAGCCATGTCGGCTCTGAGCCCTGACCTGTAAATTTCAGCCAGCAGTATGTAATGAAGAGTCCGGGGCCTGACAGAATCCTCTCAACACTGACGTGACCCAAGCGAACATGAAGATAATGCCACAAGGCAACTTCGGCTTCATTCTGTGGAGCAAAATCACTGTGCCCTCCCTCAGATGGCATTGGGATATAATTGCCGTCTCTCCAAACCATCAGGGCCATTCCAAGCCCTGTACCGGGTGCGATGAGCCCTATGCTTCCGCCTTTGGATTTCTTTCCACGATTCAGAGAAAATAGCTCCCGACCGGTCAGGAGTGGAACAGCATAAGATGTGGCGGTCAAGTCGTTAATCAGGCGGACCTTGTCCCAGCCAAATCGATGTTTCAGTTTTCTTTCAGAAACATCCCAGGGCAGATTAGTTGTCTTGCACCGACCATTTTTGACCGGGCCGGCAACCCCAAAGCATGCGCTCGAAATGGATACCTGATGCATTCCTAGGAACTTCTCGACAATTGACGCCAGATTCGGTGCTTCCCCGCTGGGGAAGGTCTCAATTACCTCAGGCACAGGACGCTTCTTACCAATGCGGAAGAGACCCAGGTTGGTTTTGGTCCCGCCGATGTCACCAGCCAAGACTATGGATTGACTTCCGGGGTGTGTCACGGGCCACCTCTTGCTAAACTATAACACTAGATCTGAACTCAGGTCTGAACAGCCCCGGCTCAGGTGAAACCCGACCCTGCCGCACAGGTGTAGCAGTGGTCCCCGACGGCTATGGGTGTCCCTGGTTCGGGAGGACTCTCCATCTCGGAGATATGGCTTTTTCTACCAGTCATGGGCAGTCTTGCGGCCAGATTAAAATCACAATCATAGAGATAACCGTCCCAGGCCACCGAGACAAGCGTCCGACACATGAGCCCTTCAACCACGCAGGGGTTGAAACTTGAGTAAAGGCGCTCCAAATAAGTCTCAAGGTTCCCTGACTGATGAAGCCATTGACGAAACCTTCCAAGAGGAGCATTGGCAAATGTAAAGAGGTTATTGAAGACAATATTCCATCTTTTGCTTAAAAGGACCCGGAATCTTTCTTCGGCCTGGGCTTGCGAAGGAGGAAGGAATGCCCCCGGCGGGTTGGACACAAGGTCTAGTTGGAGTCCTGTCTTTTTCTTGCCATACCCGGCGGCATTTAGCCGTTTCAATGCATCTATGCTCTTTTCAAAGACCCCTTTTCCTCGCTGTGATTCCGTCTGTACCGAGTCTACGGAAGGGAGGGATCCCACAACAATGACCCCATATCTCACGAAAACGTCAATCAATCGGTTCGGATTGTTTTCTTCCAAAGCTGAGAGGTTGGAACGGACCATGAGCCTGTCGCTGAGGGACGAGAGTGTTTCAATCATGCGGATAAGGTTAGGATGCAGTTCCGGAGCACCTCCGGTAATGTCTATGGTTTCAAATCGGCCCTTTTGGGCAAAAGCCACGACGTCGTTAAATGTTTCTTCGTCCATCACTTCAGTGCGTTTGGGACCGGCCTCAAGGTGGCAGTGCTTGCAAACCTGGTTGCACAATAGCCCCACATTGATCTGAAGCGTCGTGGTCTGCGCTCGCCCCAATCTCAGACCGTGTCTGAAAAGGGTTCGACGAAAAGACTCGACGGGAAGCGATTCCTGTTCCATGCCAATATTGGCGCTTTCCGGTAATTGCCGAGCTTCCATTCTCCTTGGCTCCTCTGCCAACGTTTCCTTACATGGACAGCTTCTCTACAATGTTACGCATTTGGACGCCATGTACAAGGGAGGCCCCTCCCCTTATGGCAGTCACAACATGCACCGCTTCTGTCATTTCGCCCGGCGTCGATCCCTTTTCCAAACAGGCTTGCGTAAAGGCATCAATGCAATAAGGACACTGGACGGTATGCGCCACGGCAAGGGCGATAAGGGCCTTTTCCCTTTCGGTCAGCTCACCCTCGGCAAATACGGCACTGTAATAATCAAAAAACTTCCTGGATAGCTCAGGAGCTTCTTTGCCGATTTCTTCAAACTTGCCAAGGTCTTCAGGTTTGTAATAAGTATCCATAATGGTCCTCCGTCACGCCACTTGAGGGCATCTACAAAAAAACTACCAGGCGGAATTAATCCTCTCCTTTGATCTTCTTGATGATTTTGGGAATGAAAAACGAGAATGCGAACAACCCCAGTGAAAAGAAAACCTTAAAAGAAAGCAACTCACCCCAGTTGCCGGAAGCCCATACCTCTTTAAGCGTTCCAATGAAAAAAGTAAAGACAAAGGTCCCGACAATAATACCGAGGCCTGTGCCAAACAGATAGTCCCGAAAATGTACCTTCGTCAGTCCCATGCCAAAGTTCATCGGGGTAAACGGGAAATAGACCAGACGCAGGTACAGGACTGTAGCAAATCCATTTCGCTCAATGGCGTCGTCATATCTTTTCAGTTTATCCCCGATCAGGGAAGCAGCAAACTCCCTTCCCAGGGTGCGGCCAATCCAGAATGCTCCGCTGGCGCCGAACATAGCCCCGACCCACACATAGAGAAAACCCCAATAGGCCCCGAAAATGGCGGCGCCCAATCCGGTCAGCAACGTCCCGGGGATGAACAAACATACGCCAACGGCATAGACCAACATAAAGAGCAAAGGCGCCCAGAAACCGGCTGCGTCAAGGAAACGACCTAATGCATCGGCTGTCAGATAACCCTTGATCGGTGTGAATCGAACTAAGGCAATGGCTGCAATAATAAAGGCTATGAAGATAAGGGCCTTTATCATCGCCTTCTTCCGGTTTGCCGCTGGTCGCTGAACGACTTCTTCCATGTTCCCACTCCTCACAAAGACCGGAATCTCCTTTTCTCAGTAACCCAACAGAAGGATACTAGAACCTATCTCAAGAATAAGATTAGGGTTCAGGGCAAGGCGCGGAACGGTGAAAAAGCGGAGCATACACGGTAGTATGTGAGCATTTTGAACCGTTTCGCAACGCCGCCATGGGCACTTAGATTGTTTTTGAGATAGGGTCTATGTGCCATTAAGGGACCAATCATAATCGAGATACTTAACTTTGATCTTGTCCTTATCCACTGCCAGCTTTTCTTTGATCTCAGCGTCAGCAAATCTCAAGAAGAAACCAACGACATCGTCGTTGAAATCCTCCGCGAACCACTTGAAGATTTTGCTCACGTAAAGCCTTTTTCCCTCAAGACGGTTTCGCTCGGCATCATTCAAAAACGCACGAGTTGAATCATCAAGTTGTTGATCCAGAATACTTGCCTGATACGGCTCTGGAATGAGAGGGGGACAACTTTTTGAGGCACAATTCACGGCAAAATGAACTCTCGGTTCCTTGAAGCGAGGACGAATGATGCCATGCTCAAGGTCATCGAGGCTAATCGTTTTACCTTCAATACGAACGATTTTCTTGCTGAAGGCACGGTCAAAAATACGGCCGCCTAGATCCCTGATCGATTTTACACCGGGGTAGGCACTTAGGATAAACTTAATGGTCGTTGCATTGTATGCATTTATATAGAACGCAAGCTGTTCGTTGCGAGATAATTTGCCGGTGTCGGTGCTTTCCAACACTTTCAAGTATTCGTCGAGCCTCTTCTCCTCATTCTTGAAACCCCGATAATTCACAACCTTATCTTTTACATACTTGTTAAGCAAATCCGCATACAGGCTGTGATCCACGGCGTCAGCGGGCCAGGAAGTTCCAGACAGGCTGAAGAACAGAAAACAAAATAGGAAACAAAATCCCCAAAAATGGCGTGGCTTCTTCATAATGCCCCCCTTATAACCCATCTCAAAAATGGG
>JBEQLC010000108.1:0-6632 GCA_040326175.1 Desulfobacteria bacterium
TTCAAAACGGAACATATTTTTGAGAACCACTCTAAACTGCAACATCAGAACCGAAGGCGTCTGGAAAGTGGATGGTGGAGTTGTTGGGTTTGTTTAGGGAATGACTGTTTACGCCAACTTAAAGCTGGGAGGAGAAAGCAAAGTCGGAAACGGTATCTTTAAGTAAACTCTTTAGGTTTTAACTGCGTCACGTTGCTACAAGCATACAATATCGAACCATCAACATGAAATCTGCATGCCATGCTATTTATAATCTTGTCTTCCAGTTATTAACCTCCTTGATCTCAGAAAGAATGGCACGGTCTTCGCTGAGGTGCCCCGGACCTCTGCTCATGTGCTCTTTGGCCTACTCTTTTCATAGGAGTCAAATGCATGGGCATATTCAGGATAAAGCTCTTTTACACATTCAGGGCATATGCCATGGCTGAAATCAGCTTCAGAGTGATCAGAAATATAAGCTTCAAGTTGATTCCAATAGCCTTTGTCGTCCCGTATCTTCTTGCAAGAAGCACACATGGGCAGCAGACCGCTCAATTGTTTCACCTTAACAAGTGCTTCTTGAAGTTGGGCGATTAATCTTATTTGCTCATCCAGTGTGCGCTTTCGCTCAATAGCGTAACGGATAGAACGCTCAATCAGGGATGCTCCGACCTCGCTCTTGTCGAGATAATCCGAAGCCCCTGCCTTCATCGCTGCCATGTCCACTTCGCGAGCACCCTTGCCGGTGAGCAAGATTATTGGCGCTTTGCAGCCCTTTTCGGTAGTTTCTTTTAGGAGGTCCAGCCCATTGCGCTCACCAAGAAGGTAGTCAACAATATAAACATCGTGTTCATTGCACAGCATTCTTTCTACGGCAGCATCATACGTGTCTACCCATTCGAGTCGGAATTTTCCGACCTCGATTTCGAGGAACAAATCGCGCATGATGGTATAGTCATCATGATCGTCATCAACAAGCAGTACCCTGATCGGGGAAGTCTCCATGTTAGCCTCCGGTGCGTTGAGGTGGCGGTTCAACAACTTGAAACCAGTATTTGCTCACGGTTTTTAAAAGAGAGACCAGGGATTCAAACGTCACCGGCTTGATAATGAACCCACTCACCCCCAAATCGTAGGTGGAAAGTATATCCTCTTCTGCCTTGGATGTTGTTAACACGACGATCGGGATTCGCCTCAGATCTGGGTCATTCTTAATCTCCTGTAAAGCCTCACGCCCATCTTTTTTGGGCATGTTCAGATCAAGCAGAATCAGGCCCGGGAGAGGTTTGTCGCTCAACTCGGCGTATTTGCCACGACGGTAGAGATAGTCCATAAGTTCCTCTCCGTCCTCAACAAAGTCCATTTCGTTGGCCAAGCGGCTCTCATCCATGGCATCTTCTACCAACATCCGGTCCTCGGGGTCATCCTCAGCATACAGAATGATAACGTCCTCTCCCTTTCTACCCATGGCTTGTTTCTCCTCTTCTTTTGTGTTTTACCGGCAACGTTACAATGAACGTCGCCCCCTGCCCAGGGGTGCTCTTCGCCGTGATACTGCCCCCGTGGCGCTCGGCAATCTTCTGGCAGATCGTCAGTCCCACTCCCGTTCCATCGTACTTGCCGCGACCGTGCAGGCGCTGGAAAACGGCGAAAATGCGGTCAAGGTACTTTTCGTCAAACCCAATACCACTGTCTTCCACAGTGATTTTACAGGTTTCGTTCATAAGTTGGCTATGAATCTTTACGACAGGCTTTTTCTCCGGTTCGTGGAATTTAAGCGCATTGTTGATCAGGTTCTGAAGCAATTGACGCATTTGCGTCGGATCAGCGTCAATGGTCGGCATATCGCCGGCTTCCACACGTCCGCCGGCCCGTTCCACGTGCAGTTCCAAGTCTGCCACCACTCCTCGCACCACATCCGCCAGATTGACTTGAACAAAAGGTTGAGCCTTCGTTGTAATCCGCGAAAGTGTTAGCAGGTTATTGATAAGGGACTGCATGCGTTTTGCAGCATTCTGCATCCGGTCCACGTAGTCGAGCCCACGTTCGTCCAGAGCCTCGGCGTATTTGGCCTTCAGCCGGTCGCCAAACGCTTGGACCTTCCGCAACGGCTCTTGCAGATCGTGTGAAGCGACGTAGGCGAACTGCTGCAGTTCAGTATTGGAACGTTGCAACTCTGCCATGGTCTCCTTCAGCCTCTCCTCCGCCAGCTTCCGTTGGGTAACGTTTCTCAAAATGTGGACACTGCCCACCGGAATCCCGTCGCGATTCAAATATATGCCGGCGCTCACGCTCACGTCAATAATTTCTGCATCCTTGGTATGTCGACGGCTTTCAACATCAGAGAAACTCTCTCCCGCCTTCACCTTTGCTATCATCATTTGGGTCTCAGGCCAGTTTTCCTCGGGGACATAATCGAGTTTCTTGCCCAAGAGCTGCTCTGGGGGCCACCCGAAAACCTGGGTGAATGCCGGGTTGATATAGGTATTTTTGCCCTCCATGTCGTAAACAACAACAGGATCCGGACACGCTTCCAGCACCGTGCGATGTTTCTGCTCGCTCTCCCGCAGCGCCGCCCCGATCCGCTTCTGATCGGTAATGTCTCTCACGATGTTGACACTGCCCACAGGAACTCCGGCGCTGTCCAAATAGATGCCTGTGCTTAAACTGACATCAAGGATATCCCCTTCTTTGGTATAACGACGGCTTTCAACATCAGAGAAACTTTTTCCAGTTTTCACCATATCAATCATCATTTGTGTCTCAGGCCAGCTCTCATCAGGTACGTAATCTAATTTCTTGCCCAAAAATTCCTCCAACGTCCACCCGAAAAGCCTGGTGAATGCCGGGTTTACATACGTACCCTTGCCTTCCATATCGTAGACAACAACGGGATCCGGACACGCTTCCAGCACCGTGCGATGTCTTTCTTCGCTCTCTCTTAATTCCCGCTCAGCACGCTTACGATGGGTAATCTCCAAGGTGAGTTCAACTGCCCCCGCAATATCGCCATTGTCATCCAGAACAGGATAGCCTCGCACAAACCATTCTCGGCCATCTGGGCTTGTCATTTCTGCTTCCTGTGGTTGACCGGTTTTATATGTTTGCACAACAGGGCAGCCTGGACAGGGTTTGCTGAGCTGGTGCCATACCTCGTAGCAACGACGTCCCTCCACGTCCTCAAGAGCAAGCCCATGCGGCTTTCTCGCCACTCTATTGGCCCACATAATCCTGCATTCCTGGTCTAGATATACAACGGCCTCCGAAATGCTTTCGAGGATGTCCTGTTTCTCTTGTTCACTCTTTGTCAGCACCTCTTCGGCATGTTCACGCTCGGCACTCCTTTTTTCTTCTATTTGAAAGACGTCCCAGAATAGACGGGCAGCCGTATGATCCATAAATCGTACTTGGCTTGGCTTGGTTGCTGAGATATCATTGGCTATTTCCTCACGACCCGTAAGCTCAATGATCATGTTGAGATCTTTCAGGTTGTACAGATCGTGGTAATTCCTGGTCGTATAAATTCCCTTTTCCTTGGCATATAGATACCCCACGGCTTCGGTGTCGATTGAAGCCACGCCCATGAGCTTCATTCGAAGCTCATGAAGCTTTTCATCAAGGATCATATTCATAATCGCCTTACACCCTCGGCCGCCGCCCACAATAGCCACATTAATCGCTTTATCCTGCTCCATCATTTGATCCTTTGTCTACAATGACCGCGCAATGAGTCGGCATCAAAATATAAAGGGGCAACGGATATCCAGGTGCCCACTCGACAATCTATATTAGCCAACGTATGGAAGTCAATGGGATTATTTCAGATTCCGGACACCTTCCCGTTATATTGGCCTCTTCCAAGCCTACAATTTCGAAGGCATATCAAAACAACAAAAGGTGCCAGTTCATTCCAAACCTTTTTCACCGAACACCTCTGCTTTATACACCTCTACCTTGGTCTCGGGGTCCTGCCATGCCTGAGCCGACATACCCCCCTTTAAACAGAGGTGCTCCAGGAATTTCTCCTTATCAGGGAGCTGTTTCCAGACCTGTGGAAGAAACGTTGAGCGGTGCATGCCGCGAGACAGGATGACGCCATGCACATTGGGTTCAAGCTTACGCTTTAGATCCTCCCCATCATTGAAGCCCAGGGTTTTTGGTACCGAAAGGACGCTGATTTCGATGTCTATCTCCTTGAGTTCGTCCACACTCAGTGCTGTAAACCTAGGATCGCTGAATGCTGCGTTTTTGGCATTCTTCTCCACACATTCCAAAAGGGGGCATGCGGGCTCAATTGTGCCGATGCAGCCACGCAGTTGGCCGCGTTTGTGCAAAGTGACAAAACATCCTCTCAACTCGTTCAAGATTGAAGAAACCTGAGTCGGCCTTTCCACCTTGGCCCCTTTTACAAGCCTGGCCTCAATTGCAGTGCGAGCAAGTTTCAGAAGGGACTCCCTTTCTTCAACAGAAAGTGTTTCTTTCATTGTCTTTGTCATCTCCTTTCCATCCACAAAGGCAATACTCGCATATCCTACGACACGATCCTTGTTTCCCGCAGTGTCGCCGGAATTCCTGTAGTCTGACAATACAGCACTCCAGCCCTTTATTTGAGCAATATGCATCAGTGTCAGGACGGCTTGCTTACCGCAGGCCTCACACAACACCATGTCAGAGAATCTGGGGCCCGTGATGGCTGAGGTGCAGATACGATCCAGCGTAACAGCCGTCTCATAGGAATAATAGTGAGAAAGATCTGAGCTTGCCACCACAAGCGTATTGTCGTCAACATATGGAGCGAGCATTGAAGCAAGGGCTTTTGGGTCTGAGCTGTTGGTCAGGATTGGGACGATATCGAATTTCTTGAGCATTAGCTGAAGGAAGGGAAGTTGGACCTCAAGGGAGTGCTCTTTGACATGTGCTTCAGGAACAGGTTTAAAGGCGGACAAGCTGCGAAGGGTCGAGGCAAGCCCAGCCATGGGAACATCTCCCAAGGGGGTTCGGTAGGCCTGAACCTCCGGAATGGAGGGAGCACTCAGCCGGACCCGGTGACTCGAGCCCAGAAGGATAACAGTCCTGATTGAGGGGTCGATCTGTCCATATCCGGCGGCAGCCACGATACCCGAATAGATGTATCCTGCGTGGGGGGAGACGAGTCCTCGAATCTTGCCAGGAACCTTTACACCGCTAGCCTCTTCAAGATAACCGCCGACCGTTCTACGCAACTCATCAGGCGCATTCGGGTAAAACGTGCCCGCAAACGCAGCAGGTCGCACACCTCCGCGATTGTCGTCCCCCGCATACGAGTGACCCCTGGCACAAATCAAGATCAACGTAACTGAAAGAACGATTGCCTGCAATCTTCTCATTTTTAATATTCCGAAAACAAACCGGTCAGCTTCTGATCACGCCCACCTTCCGCTGATTCGTGAATTGCAGAATTTACATCTCCCCTGATTCACATGGTTCCACTCGAGCGTGAATCCTCTTCTTTTGACCACAGTCCGCTTGCAGTTGGGGCACTTTGTCTCATCACCCAGACCTGGTACATTGCCAATATAGACATAATGGAGTCCCTCTTTCAAGGCTACCTCCTCAGCTGCTTGCAGGACCTCAACCGGTGTGGGGGGCAGGTGAACTAGCTTGTACTGGGGATGGAAACGGGAAAAGTGGAGGGGATATTCAGGACCAAGATTGTCGAGGATCCACCCGCACATCCTCTTAATCATCTCCATGTCATCCGTGTAGGTAGGAATGACCAGATTGATAATTTCCATCCAGATTCCTCGTTCGTGAAGGGTCTTGAAGGATTCAAGCACGGGTTTAAGATGTCCGCTGTTCAGGTCCCAATAGGTCTGCTCTGAAAAACCCTTCAGGTTTACACTGGCCGCATCGATCACGTCACACAGACGGTTCAGGGCAGCAGGGCTGATGTAGGCATTGCTGACCCAGATATTTTTGATCCCAATTTTCTTTGCTCTTACCGCAATATCGACCATGTATTCATAAAAGGTCGTAGCCTCGGAATACGTATAGGCAATGCTCTTGCAACCATACCCCGCAGCCATCAGCACCACCTCATCTGGCGGAAGGTTTTGATTGCGAGTCTTGTCCGGACTGGTCTGGGATATCTCCCAGTTCTGGCAATTCAGACAATGGAAATTGCACCCAGCGACTGCAAGCGAGAAAGCCTTGGTTCCAGGATAGAAATGTTGAAGGGGTTTCTTTTCCACCGGGTCCACATTAACGACGCACGGATTGGCGTAAGAGATGGTGTACAGCTTTCCCTCTATGTTTGTCTTAGTTTGACATCTTCCCCGTCTGTCCGGAACGATGACACATTCGTGTGGGCAGGTGCCGCATTGCACTGCACCTTCAGCCAGTGTCTTGTAGAAATAGGCTTCATGAACGTGCGGGTCTGTTGTGGAAAACCTCTTTTCCGCCCAAGCCAAATCAAGGGGGAACAGCACCGTGCCACATGCAGCACAAAAAGTGGTCCTTACAAAATCTCTGCGTGATATTGCCATTCAGATCGTACCTATGGTTAAGGGTCGTTTCACCTAAGTCTGATGATCTCGAAAAAGCCGTCAAGTTTGATGAACTCGTAAAAAGTCAACAAACAGACGGCACAGTAAAAAGCTCCAGATGCAAGGCGC
>JBEQLC010000109.1:0-6551 GCA_040326175.1 Desulfobacteria bacterium
GTTGGTCTTTATTATTTCTTTTTTCTCATTTGACTTTAGAGTGGCTTTGGTGCTTGCAGTACGGCTGTTCAATCTTTTGACCGTATCCTTCATCTTCTTTCGGGCCGTCAGCCCCGAAGAGACGGGTGACGCACTGCAGAAAATCGGGGTCCCTTACGGTTTGGCCTTTATGCTTACCACTTCAATGCGATATGTGCCTCTGATAGGACAGAAGATCCGCCACATCATCGATGCCCAGAGCTCCAGGGGGATCGATCTCAGGCTTAGGCTAAAGAATGTGGGAAATTTCATGGCATTGCTTATGCCGTTGCTGGCTCAATCTTTCGTCCTCGCCGACGAACTGGCCCTGGCCATGGAATCAAGGGGATTCGGGCGCAAAGGGCGGTCATCAAGAAAACACTATCGCATTACCTTCCGGGAGTACGCTCTGCTGCTCTCTGCTTTGACGCTTCTGGTGATTTTCGCTTGGTGGGAAAGAGGGTAGAGTCCAATGAAGAACCTGAAGCAGAAGCCCATGTATCGCTACCTCATGATTCTCACCATCTGTTCAGCCGTTGGGCTCCAGAGTTGGCTAACACTATTCAACAACTTCGCTGTGGAAGTCGCCGGTTTGGAAGGCATCCATATTGGTGTGATTCAATCCGTGCGAGAGATTCCTGGATTCCTGGCACTCCTTGCCATTTTTGTGATGCTGCTTGTCAAAGAGCATCGATTGTCGGTATTGTCTACCCTTGTTCTGGGAGTCGGACTTGCAGCAACCGGCTTGTTTCCTTCCTTCATTGGGCTACTTATTACCACACTGATCATGAGTTTTGGCTTCCATTACTACGAAACAACAAACCAGTCCCTAACTCTTCAATATTTCGATGAGAACACATCTCCGTGGGTGTTTGGCAAATTACGAAGTATGGCCGCAGCCTCGAACATTGGTATTGGTGTTTTCATCTATCTCATGGCAGCTTTGCTGAATTACACCCAAATATATCTGCTGGTTGCGGGTCTCATTATTGCCACGAGCGTCTGGGCGCTTGCTCAAGATCCCACTGACCGGGATATTATTCCTCAACACAAGAAAATGATTTTCCGTAAGAGGTACTGGCTGTTTTATTTCCTCACCTTTATGGGAGGTGCCCGGCGCCAGATCTTCATGGCATTTGCTGTCTTCCTGCTGGTCAGGAAATTCCAATTTACTATTCAGCAGGTCACCATCCTCTTTGTGATCAACAACATCGTCAACTACTTCCTGAGTCCCATTATTGGGAAAAGCATCATCCGGTTCGGCGAGAGGAAGGTACTGTCACTGGAGTATTTCAGCTTGATCTTTATTTTCCTGGCCTACGCCACGGTTCAATCCAAAGCGCTCCTGGCGCTTCTTTACATTCTGGACCACATCTTTTTCAACTTTGCCATAGCCATCCGCACCTATTTTCAAAAGGTGGCAGATCCTCGTGACATCGCTCCAAGTATGGCAGTAGGTTTTACCATTAACCACATTGCGGCAGTGGTTTTACCGGCAATTGGTGGGGTTCTCTGGATGGTAGACTACCGAATTCCGTTTGTGGCTGGCGCGGCCATGGCCGTGATCTCCCTGATAGCTGTGCAGCAGATCCGCGTGCCAAGCCGGCAAAAAAGATCCTAGCCCATGATCTTCCTAGCTGTCTCTTCTGCCAGCTTCATAACATCCTCACGGGCCTCCACGTCGCCCTTGTTAAATACGCCACAGGCACGAATCTGATAACTGTCGCTGAATCCATACCATTTGAAAATTAAGTCGTACCTAGGAAATACGTCTGCAAATAGACTCTCGTCAGGGTGCCCCTGAGCCTCGATGAACACCAGTTTCTTGCCCGGGGAGAGTCTGCATGGGCTAGGGTTGGTGGGGTAGTCGGGCACCAGGTATGAGAAGGTTCGGTCAATGAAAGTCTTGAGTTGACTGGAGATCTCGGCGAAATAGATGGGCGTCGCCATGACCAGGACCTCAGCATCGCGGATCGCGTCCAAAACCTCCGCCAGATCGTCCTTGAGCACGCATTTTTCCAGCTTTGTTTTGCAGGTCATACACGCTTGACAACCGCGATACTTGAGCTTGTTCAAGGCAAAGGTCATAACTTCAGCGCCTAATCCCTCGGCGGTCTCGCAGAATCTCGCGGCCATGGCTGTACTGTTTCCTTTGGGTCTTGGACTTCCCAGCAGACAGACGATTTTCATGGTCTCTCCTCTCTTCTGATCAACATTGACTCGGTATGACGCCGGTCAATTCATAATTTACTTCCCACTGACTCTACTTTGCTCACGATTCGGTCGGAGCCAATCTTCCTGTAGTCACCTGTGATGCCCATATACACCCTGCTGCAGTCTTGCTTCAACTCCTCAAAGCAGCGAGTCACAACATCCATGACCTCTTCCCACTCCCCCTCGATGCTGGTGCCCATTGCGCCGAGCTTGTAGGGCAATCCGCTGTCTTTGATAATTTTCACCGCCCTTGCCACATATTGGCTTACACTTTCTCCCTTATCCAGGGGGAAGATGGAAAAATTGATGAGTAGACTCATAAGACCCTCTCTTTTTACTTTTTTCCATGAAAGTCATGGGTATGGAATTCCACTTCAGCTCTTACCTTACCCCAAAAAAACATCCTCTCCCTTGGCGAAGATCCCACCCTTGTGGCTGGGAGGGGAAAGGATATTTTGAGTAGAAGTTTTTGAGCCGGGTTAAAGGTTTTCTTCTAAGTACTTGATCATTCCCTCGACCCGCTCCTTGCTCAGTTTTTTCGTGAATGAAAAAAGAGGCATACACACCCCTTCTCCACCATCGTCAAAACAGTCCCCAATGCTGAGCAAATAAAGGTCTCCTTCCTGGCGTAATTCCAGAAACCCATCTTTTTGAAGAGTCTCACCCAATTTATACATTGATCTACCTCCAATCTTGGACAACTTACCGACGCGAATAATTCCAGCCCAAAGCATCGGGTTTGTCATGTTCCTAGGAGTAATGGAGTAGTGGAGTTCTGAAGTAATGACTATTTCAGATTTCAGACTTCTTATTCGATCCACTAAGAGTGTGTGAGATATCATCACTATCTGCTGCAGGAAATTCGCTTATATAGTTAGGTTACGGAAATAAGAAAAAAGTTTCAAGACAAATCTGGCCCACACTCCCATTACCTCTTGTGAGCCATAAACAGCAGTGGTAATGAAGCAACCTACAGCCCCACCTCCTCCCCCACCACCGGAGGAGGCTGATGCTGAATTAGTGCTGGAAGTGGATTGTACCACTTGATAGATTGTCCCATCAGTAGCGGACAGATGAGCAAAGTATATCTCTCCGGACTCGTCTTCACCAAAGGTGCTTATGGAAAAATTTGTGTCCAACAACACTGTGGTGTTCCAGCCACCTAGGCCGTCCTCTTGAGCGCCCCAGATTAGACCGCTACAGAAGTCGCCGTAGAAGTATAGTCCATTGAGATTAGGGTTTTTACTTCCCCGGTAAAGGTAACCCCCGGTAACCGAGCAGCCCACACTATGATCGTATACCAAGATTGGTAAGGTGAGGGTGCCGTTGTTGCAGTTGATCGCCGGATTGAAGCAGCTGTTGCCTTCCATTAGCCGCCAGCCGTAATTCTCGCCTCCTGTGCTGTTGGCCGGCTGAAAATCCACTTCTTCCCAGCTGTTCTGGCCAACGTCACCTATAAACATATCTCCGGTCAACCGGTCGAAGCTGAAGCGCCAGGGGTTCCTCAAGCCAAAGGACCAGATTTCTTCACGGGCACCTACAACTCCTACAAAGGGATTATCTGGTGGAACGGTAAAGGGAAAACCGGAGTCCACATCGATACGAAGTATTTTCCCCAAGAGTTTTCCCAGGTCTTGCCCATTGTTTTGCGGGTCACCACCTGATCCACCGTCTCCTATTCCGATATAGAGGTAACCGTCAGGCCCGAAATGCAACTGGCCGCCATTGTGGTTGCTAAAGGGCTGAGGGATGGTGAGTAGAATAACACCTGAAGTTGGGTCAGCTCGGTTGGGATCTAAGGAGACAGAGTAGCGGGCGATCACACTGTCGCCGGCAGTGTCAGTGTAGCTCACGTAGAAAAACCCGTTGCCCACGTAGTTTGGATGAAAAGCTGCACCTAGCAATCCTCGCTCTCCCCCCGAAGAAACGAGAGAGTTGATATCGAGAAAAGGAGGGGAGAGAATCTGCACACCATCGAAGATTACAACCCTTCCACCTTGGAGGGTTATGAAGAGCCGGCCCGAGCCATCACCTGCATGGGTTATGTCCACCGGACTGGAAAGTCCAGTGACCACAGGCTCCGCTTTAATGGTGACAGCCCCCCACGAAGCTGCAGAAAACAAAAATATTGGCCCAGAGAGGGAGGCTGTCAAAATGGTTGATCTTACAAGTTTTCGGCCCATAAGCCGAATAGACAAAGCCCCAAGTTTCATTTTTTTACCTACCGAGTCACTAGGAAAATTAAACAAAAGATAGGGATTAGACAGGTAAAGTCAACAGGAGGACTGGATTCCCGCTTCCGCAGTAATGACGCTGAATGCACCTCTCACGTCATTTCCACTTAGAGCCTGCCCCTATGCGGGCGGAAACTAAAGGAGGGCGAAACTTGAGTATTGATCTGCTACAGGTTGGATCAAAGTTAAAAGGGTTAGAGCATTTAGGGTGATTTTAGTTCAGAGAGGAAACTATGGAAGGCTTTGGAGGCGAAAAAAAGTACCTTTGTTTCAGGGCCAATAGATATCTCATCCGCATCCGTCAATGGATATTTTTCATGAGGTGTTATTTGAGTATTATTAAGAAATGTACCATTACTTGATCCTGCGTCCACAAGAAAACAGGCCTGATCTTCGCTGCTAAGCTGCAAGTAAGCATGTTTTCTCGAGACCATTTTGTTGTAGACCACAATGTCGTTTTCTGGTGAACGCCCAATAGTAATTTTATCAGGTTCGGTAATATCCTTTCGCTTCGTTATTTCGATGACTCTCGCATCCAACACCGCTGAACGCACCGAACCTTGTCGTAACTGTTCCAGCACGTGCTCATCTTCAACTACATCGGTGAGGAATTGAAACATCACATCTTTATCAAGGAATCTTTCAGACTTCTCGACAAGAAAACCGTTTGGATATGCAGCAACAAACTGGGATAAGGCTAAATCTTCAAAGGTGGCAAGATACTGGGCAAGTTTTTTGTACCTAATTTTGCCTGCCACTTCCGAGGTGGCGACACGTTCGAATTGCTTGAGACTCTTAATAAATTCGACACCAATACCCTCGTTGTCTTGATCAATCCTGGTAATAACCGCATTCCCTTGCAAACCGACTATCTTGTCTTGGCCGGTGAAATCGGGTGGAAGAAAAAAGGTGAACTCTCCCGGTTCCCCTGTTTGGAAGGAACGGTAGTCTTTTGTCCTGATGAAGGCCCCCTTTTGGCTCAAGTTGGCGGTCATTCCCTCAAGCGTATAGTCGACCCCTTGCCTGAAAAATTTCACCCGAAAGTTCTGACGTATTCTGGGACTCTTCCGTTGATCAAATGTTCTCATAACAACTCGGGACCGTTAATCAGACCATACTGCGCAAGGCAACGGACGAAGGGCTCTGAACCATCAGGATCTCATTCTGGGTTAATTCCATCAAAAAGAGTCGGGGAAAAAGGCAGTTGTTTTCCATAACCGGCACAGAGCATGCAAAAATTGTACGAAATTAAACAGTTAGCCTGATTTCCCCACACTTTCAATGAGTTAAGTCACACCGTACCTGAAGTCAGAGCCGGATAAGTATATACCAAAATTCCTATCTTGTGAAAACAGTTTCCATTTATGAGTAAAACTCTCAACAATCGTGTCACTGTAATCTGGAACCATGATTCAAGGTGAATATGTCGGGCTTCCTACCCCCTGTGTCAACTTGCATCCTGAGGTTTGAACGCAGGTGCTGTATCCTCAGGGCTAGAGCGCCAGGAGAAATTCCGGTTGAACTTCTTCCAAAAACATCACGGCAGCTTGCTTGTCTTCAGCATCTATTCTTTTGACTTCGCCTGTCACTTTAATCACAGTCTCATCCAGATCTCTTGAATCTTTTCGTCTCGAATAGATTTCTATCTCCACTTTCTGGTCTAAAACAAAGTCAGGCCAATCTTTGAACGTTACCAGAGCACCAACTCCACTGACGTTGACGATCCTACCTCTGAATTTGTCTTCCCCAGTGCCCGTGGTGACCACTACCCTGAAAGGTTTCTTAAGTCGAAAATATTTCCTTTTTTCACTCAGATACAAGCCACATTCTCCACAGATGGTTTTTACTTCTTCGACCTCTGCAGAGCTAAGCAAATGTGGAATCAAATATGTTCTGTCTACCAGTGAGCTGTGAGGACACTCGTCTTCCACATAATAGGGACATCTTTCCCAAGATGCTTCATCCATGTGTTTACCTCAACTGCACCACAAATAAATAGGATCAAAAAACCAAACTTGGTTTAGAACAAAACTACCTAGCCCGGATGTTTCACGCTTTGCTGTCGCGAGACCGTTTCTGCCCGCC
>JBEQLC010000010.1:0-17991 GCA_040326175.1 Desulfobacteria bacterium
GGCTGCCTCCATGGTCGCTGCCTCTTTTTTGGCTGCCTCCATGGTCGCTGCCTCCATCTCGGCCTTGACCGCTTCCAAATCAACAGTCTCGTCTTTGAGAACCGTCATGTACTTGAGGACTCGATCGTCCAGGCGCAGGTTACGCTCTATCTCCTTGACCAGAGCCCCATCCCCGCAAAAGTCCATAAGCACATAGTATCCTCGGGTGTGCTTCTTAATCTCATAGGCAAGCCTCTTCTGGCCCCATTCGTCAAGCTTAACAAGCATTCCCTGGTCCTCGGGCACGAGACCGTTCAATTTGTCGAACAGCACTTGGTGTTGATCCTCGGACAGTTCAGGATTCACAATAAACACGGTTTCATACCTTCTCATAATGCCTCCTTATGGATGTTAGTAGCCCCCCGCTTGGCGGGGAGCAAGGACGTCGGCTTCGTAAAAAGTCCATCTGCGGCGTTGCGGTTCATCTCCACCCTGTTAAATTCTCGCTACGCGAGACGGCGGAGCCGATTTAACAGGGTGAATCATTGCGACGTACTGTAAGTACGCCTCACTCCTCAAGATGGCGCCTGACGGCTTAAAAAGAGGTACACGCCTTGCATCTGGAACTCTTTACTTTACCGTGAGCCTGATGACTTTCTACGACATCATCTAGGATACTACAGAAAACATATAATCTACCCCTTAGCGGACACGCCTGTCAAGAATATTTTCTGTCAGTATGTCCTGCATCAGAATGCTGTCCGTGCGCGGGAGAGCCCCCAAAAGACGACGTCTACTTACGCCAAAACTCGGGCACAAAGAGGATAAGAATAGTGTAGATTTCCAATCGTCCCAAGAGCATGCACACGACGAGGAGCCATTTTCCTAAGATGGGGATGTGGGCGTAATTGTCCGTGGGCCCGACCATACCCAGACCCGGTCCGATATTCCCGATCGTGGCGGCAACGGCTGCAAAGGAAGTTGCCACATCGACGCCCATAGCGGCAAGGAGTATAGATGACAGGACAAACAGTCCTATATAGAGCATAAAATAGCCCCAGATGCTGTGAAGAATCTCGTCCGATACGGGTCGCCCCCCCAGTTTGACTTGTGTCACTGCGCGGGGGTGGATCAGGGAAAAGAGCTGTTTGTACGAATGCTTCAAAAGGAGCATAATGCGCAGGCATTTCATCCCACCACCCGTGGAGCCGGCGGAGGCGCCAAGAAACATGCAAAAAAGCAGGATATTTTGGGAAAGAGAAGGCCATTTTTCAAAATCGGCTGTGGTGTATCCGGTGGTCGTAATGATGGAAATAACCTGAAAGGCTCCAAAACGTATGGCATCTGAACAGGTTTGGTACACTGTATTATAGACATTTGAGCTGACTGCAAAAACAAAAACGACGACGGCTCCCATGAAAAAACGGAATTCCGGGTTGCGCCAGAATGCCCGCAGATCTCCCTTCAGGAACTGATAATGAAGGGAGAAATTGATTCCGGCAAAGAGCATAAAGAGAATGATTACCGTATCGATGTATGGACTATGATACGATCCAATGGAGGCCTGTCGTGTGGAGAATCCTCCGGTGGCCATCGTACCAAAGGTGTGGCAAAGTGCTTGAAACAGGTCCATGCCGCCCAACATTAGCAAAAGAGTCTCGGCTGCGGAGAAAAGTACATAGACCTTCCACAGGACCATGGCCGTGTCTCTTATCCGGGGCTTAAGTTTGTCAGGCGCAGGCCCGGGAACTTCTGCCTTGTAAAGCTGCATACCGCCGACGCCCAGGAACGGCAGTATGGCTAAGGACAGCACAATAATCCCCATGCCGCCCAGCCAGTGGGTAAGGCTTCTCCAGAAGAGCAATCCTCGTGGGACTATCTCTATGTTGATTAAGACCGAGGCCCCTGTGGTGGTGAACCCGGAAACAGATTCAAAAAAGGCATCGGCAAAGGTGCTGAACACTCCCCCCCAATAATATGGGAGGGCTCCAAAAAGACCAGCAGCTGTCCACCCTATAGCTACCACCCCCATACCCTCTCGGTGGCTCATCAGTTCACCCTTGGCGCCTCTAAAGACAAGATAGAGCACGAGACCGGTCCCCAGCGTGACCGCTATCGATTTCAAAAGGGGCATGACGCTTTCGTCCTGGTGGTAAAGGCCGAAAAGGAGAGGAAAGACCATGGTGAGGCCTAGAAAGAAGGTCAAAATCCCTACCAGGTGGAGTGTGTAACGCAGCCGCACTTAAAAGTACTCCAGCTTGACCATGAGGGCCTTTTCAACTCGGGGGATACCTTGGCGGGTAGAAAAGATGATGATCCTGTCATGTGGCTGGATGACGCTGTCCCCGGTCGGGATAATGACCTCGTCTCCACGTATGATAGCCACAACAAGGGCACCCTTGGGGAATGGGACGTCTTGGAGAGGTTTTCCCACAACATCAGAGGTCTCCAGCGCAACAGCCTCAAGCACCTCTGCCTCTTCTCCTTTGAGCGCCATAGCAGACAGAACTTGGCCTCGGCGAACATACTGCAACATCGTATTGATTGCAGCGCGTCTCGGGCTGACAATGTGTTCAAGGCCGATGGCAGAGACCAAGGGAAAGTAGCTAAACCTACTAATGCGGGTCACGGTCTTCTGTGCTCCCATCCGTTTGGCAAGGAGGGATGTGAGGATGTTCGTTTCTTCATCTCCTGTCAGTGTTACCACCACGTCCATGTCCTGAATGTTCTCTTCCTGAAGGAGTCCCTGGTCGGAGCCATCCCCTTGCAGGATAATGACCTTATCAAGAAGTTCTGCCAACTCGCGACAGCGATCCGGGTCTCTTTCAATCAGCTTCGTATGTATGGAAAGCTCTTCAAGAGCTGTGGCTAACTTGAGCCCGAGATTGCCCCCTCCGACAAGAAGGACCCGGTTTAAAGGTTCAGCCCGTTTCCCGAAGATCTTCAAGGCGCCCTTCAGGTCTTTTTCCTCTGAAATAAAGTAAACAAGGTCCCCTTCCAGGAGCTTGTCATCGCCTGAAGGGATAATGAGTTTTTCATCTCTGACAATGCCTGTTACAAGGATTTTCTTGTTGCCCGTCTTCTTTTTCAAGTCGACCAGTTTTGTCTCATTGACAGAACAATTTGCATCCAGGCGGACGCCGATGACCTTGATACGGCCGTCGGCAAACTCACCTACATCGACTGCACCAGGAACTTGCAGCAGTCTCTTGATCGTCTTGACCGCCTCGGCTTCCGGATTTATGACCATATCGATGGAATAGGGCCCTTGGCTCAAGGCCTCCTGGTACATAAGATAATCTTCGCTTCTGATACGGGCTAGCTTGATAGTGGTGGGTGAAAGGATATTGGCAAAAAGGGAGGCCACCAGGTTGGTCTCGTCGCTGTTGGTGACAGTCAGCAATATATCTGCCTCTTTTATGCCGGCTCGTTCAAGGATAGCCGGGCTGCTACCACAGCCCTCGACAGTCTGTACATCCAGATTCTCAGAAACGCGGCGCAAAGCGGCCGGATTCTTTTCAATAACGACCACATCTTTGTTCTCCAGGGAGAGGCGGCTGGCAATATGGAAGCCTACCTCTCCCGCCCCCACAATCACAATCTTCAATGTACTTAATCCCTCTCTATTTGGGCGGTGTCTTGACGCTCATCCAATACTACAGAGACGTCAACCAGTCAATGATCTCAAACATCCAGACGCTTTCTGTCGATTTTCTTCAAAGCCTCACAATTGACTTGGGGGAAAGCTCTCTTTACCCTTTTGATCTCCAGCAAAAAATGGTGTTTGCTGGGAGGACATGTCATTCAGGGTCGGTTGTCTCTTGGGATTGATCCTCGTCGGGTTCAGGGAGGCTGATCTGGCGGGTTGTCTTTTCAGCAGGATTCAGGTACGCGATCTCCTCGCCATCTCTTTTTGTGACACCCAGCTCACTGAATTTTCTGGCCGAGACCAACACCCGCCGTTCAAAGGAACCGATGACTTGGTTGTAGGTCGATACACACTTCTCAATATTCCTGCCAAGGTTTTGGATATGTTCTGCCATGGTGCTGATTCTTTCATAGAGTTCTTTGCCCAGGTTACTAATGACTTCCGCGTTTTTCGCCATGGTTTCTTGTCGCCATCCAAACGCGACCGCTTTAAGAAGGGAGATCAAGGTGGTTGGGGTGGCTAATATGACACCCTTGCTGACACCTTCCTCGATCAGTCCTGGATTGTATTCCAAAGCGGCGCTGAAGAAATTCTCCCCCGGGATAAAGAGGACCACAAATTCAGGGGTTGGATGGAACTGTTCCCAGTAAACCTTCTGCGACAGCTTATTCATGTGGGCCTGGATCTGTTTGGAGTGAAGGATTAGTTTGGCTGTCCTCTCCTTCTCCGTTTGTGCCTCCACAGCTTCCAGATATGCAAGGAGCGGTGCTTTAGAATCGACAACGATCTGTTTTTCATTGGGGAGTCTCACAATCATGTCTGGTCGCAAGCGACCCTGCTCGGTATCCTTGCTTTCTTGTTCAAAGAAATCACAGTGTCTTAACATGCCGGCCAATTCAGCAACCCTTCGCAGAGTAATCTCTCCCCACCTGCCCCGCACCTGAGGGGTTCTTAGTGCCCTGACCAGATTGGCGGTCTCCCTCTGGAGCTGCTGCTGGGTGGTCATGAGCGACTCGACCTGTTGCGACAGGCCGCCGTAAGCCTTTTGTCTGATCCTTTCCATTTCCTGGACCTGTCTGTCATATTTTTCCAGAGATTCTTTCACTGGCTCGACAATCTGTTTCACCTCTTTTTGGCGCAGCTCCAAGTCTCGTTCGGCCCCTTCCTGGTATTTGCCAAGGGTCGCTTTGGCCAGTTCAAGAAACGATTCATGACTCTCTTTCAATGCAGTGGCTGATATGGCCTGGAAGGTGTCCGTGAGTTGTTCTTTTGCTTTTTCAAGCAGTTGTAGTTTTTCCTCGGTTGCCACCCGCTCTTTGTCTATAATGGTTTCAAGGGCTGCCTGTTTTGCTTTTAGTTCTGTGAGAGTGGCACTCAGTTCTCTGGTCTCGCTTGTCTTTTCTTCAAGGGCCTGCTCGATCTGGTGCATCTGTTCAAGCTTGGCGTTGGCTGCCGACCGCTCTTCGGAGATCTTCAATATACTTGCTTCGGCCCTGTTCAATTCTGCTTGAAGATCGGCAATCCTACCATTTCTGTCTTGAAGCTCTTTCTCAGTGCCGTGAATGACTTCTTGCAGCCTTCCAACCTCAGCACCGATTCTCGACTTTGCCAGGACCCAAGCCACGATGCCACCCAGGGCACAGCCAAGGAGAAATGTAAGGATATGATAAAGGAGTTCCATAATGCCTATAGTGAACTAAAGTGCCTCAAGTGAAAGATTTCCGACCGCTGGGCTCAGCATAATGCATGGCGACTGTCACTTTGTACACGGTTTACGTGCAATCCGCAATCCCTGCCCGCCATCGCTCTCGCTCAGGCGAGGCAGGCGGGCGCAATCCGTAATCAAGGATTTAGACACTGATGCCCAACGCTTTATACAATCTCTTAAAATCGACTCTTTCTTCAACTAGGCGAATACCGCAGTAAACCTTTTCCTTCTCCCTGAGGCGAAGCTTTCCCGAAAGCTCTTCAACCTTCTTTGCCACAGAATAGGTGTCGTCCCGGACCACTGCAATCGGTATGCCTCTCATTTCAGCTTTGGAGATCACTATTTCATTCGGATAAAGATTGCCGGTTAGGATAAGGCACTGGGTCGCTGCCTCAATGGCAGCGAGCTGGATATCGGCCCTGTCGCCCCCCACGATCACGGCATTGTTTCTTGCCTTTCTGATATACTCGAGGGCACGGTCCACCTGCATTCCTCCGATCAGAAAGTGCTCTATCAAACCGTCCAGCTTATTGCGGCAGCAAAGCACGTCCCCGGCAAGGGCCTCCACAACATCTCCGATCATCACTGAACCGAGTACTGCGTCATAAGGAAGGATGCCAAAGACCGGGACGCCCCTTCGTTCAAGGAGTGGTATGATCAGATCCTCTATTTTATCGACATAACCTGCCTCTACCCTGTTTAAGATTACTCCAAGTGAATGTTCACCCAAGCGCTCAGTGGCGTCCAGGACCGCATCCAGATAAAATTCCCTTTCGTATGAATCAACGATAAGGACACTCGCTTTGAGTTTGTCGATTAGGTCAAACCCCGATAGATTGAGAAATTTCCCCGACTCCAGTGTGCCTGCGCCTCCGATGAGGACAATGTCTTTTCCTTTTGATATTGCTTCAAAGGCCTTCAGGATCTTCATGTCCAGCCCCGGGCATTCTCCACGGCATCCTTCTACCCACATGTCGTGAGTCATGACTACCGGGCAAAGCGTTTCCACAGGATCTTTCAGCATTAGTGCCCTGTGGATGAACCACGCATCTTTGTCCGTCAGCACGCCCTCCACCTTAATGGGCAACCGACCAAAGGGCTTGAAATAGCCCACCTTGAGTCCGTCTTTGAGGAACCGCTGGCCGATTCCCATGACGGTCAGGTTTTTCCCTGAATACCCCTTTGTTGATCCAACATATAGAGAAACCATCTTCTTCTAACCTCTCATTTTTCCTGTTTCCATTTGATGCAGTTAACTTGGGTGCCTGAATAGGCCCGAGTGCCTATAGTGAGCTAAAGTGCCTAAAGTGAACTAAAGCCCGCCCTGGAGCTGTGCTCAGATCAGCCTGCCAAGCCCATGGGGATGCTACGTGTTCAGATCAGTTCATTATGTCGATAATCCAGGTCTGGGCCAGGGTGAGCTGAAATGTCCAAACTGTCATTGTCCCTTTCAGCTTTGAGCCTTCAGCTTTCAGCGCCCACATGGCGCAAAGCGTTTCGTCTCCTTACGCTGTGCCCTTTGCCCCCTTCGCTTTGCATCCTACTCCTGTATGGTAATCCTGGCGTCCACAGCCACAGCCCCCTGACCCTCGGGACACACCAGGAGTGGATTAACATCTGCTTCTATAATTTCAGGAAAGTCCACTGCCATCTGAGAAAGCCTCAGCAGTGCGTCCCGGATCCCTTTGATATCTGCAGGCGCTTCTCCCCGCACGCCCCGCAGCAGGGGGAAAGATCGAATCTCGCGAATCATGGCATCAGCGCTCTCCACGCTCAACGGGGCGATTCGAAAGGCAACGTCTTTCAGCACCTCCACATAGATGCCCCCGAGGCCGAACATAATCATAGGACCGAACTGAATGTCCCGGGTAATCCCGAGAATTACCTCTCTACCCTGAGGTATCATTTCCTGAACCATCACACCCAGGATACGTGCCTCGGGCTGTCGCAGTTGAATCTTGGATGTGATGTCAAAAAAGGCATCTTCCAGCATAGCTTCGTCTTCAACCCCAACGCGCACTCCTCCCATATCGCTTTTGTGGAGTATGTCGGGTGAGGCAATCTTCATGACTACCGGATATCCGATCTCTGAGGCCGCACTTACAGCTTCGTTGGTAGTTCTGGCGATACGATTCGCAGGGAGTCTGAATCCATAGGCCTTGAGGATTTCACGCGCTTCGCTTTCGATCAGATCGTGTCGATGCTGCTTGACGATCGAGGCAAAGACCTCGCGCACCCGGGTGGTGTCAGCCTCAAAGCGTTGATATTGCCTTGCGGGCTTTTCTCGCCAGCGACGATACGAAAGCATCGCATCCAAGGCCGATATGGCATCATCGGGATATTCATAGGTAGGGATGTTGTGATTCTGGAAGATCTTGCGGGCTCCCCTCACTCCCTTTCCTCCCATGAACGCGGTGATGATCGGTTTGTCGGTGTCCTTGGCCAAACTGACTATGCTCATGGCAACAGCTTCGGGGTCCACTGCCGCCGTTGGGGCGAATAGTATCAAGACGGCATGGAGCATCTCGTCTTTCAGGACCACATCCAGGGTCTTTTCATATCTTTCCAGTGTGGCATCACCGATGATGTCTATGGGATTGTAAACCGAGGCTGTGCGCGGGAGAAACTCTCGGAGCCGATCCGCGGTCTCCTTTCGGATCGGTGTCAGGTGAAGCGAACTCCTGTCACAGGCATCGGCGGCCAGGATGCCCGGGCCTCCAGAATTCGTAATGATGGCAAGACTCGGCCCCTTGGGGAGAGGTTGACTGGCAAAGGCCATGGCATATGAAAATAGAGACTGCATCGATTCAGCCCTTATGATGCCGGACTGCTTGAAAGCAGCGCGGTAGGCGTGATCAGAGCCTGCCAGAGCCCCGGTGTGTGAAGAAGCGGCCTTGGCCCCTGCGCCAGTGGTGCCTGACTTAATGATAATAATCGGTTTTGTTTGGGAAACCTCGCGAGCCGCCTTCATAAAACGTGGGCCGTCCTCAATACTTTCCAAATACCCGAGGATCACCCGTGTATTTTCATCCTTTCCCATGGAAAGCATAACCTCTGTTTCTGAAATGTCCATCTTGTTGCCGACGCTTACAAACCTTGAGAATCCAACATTTTCCCCCAGGGCCCAGTCCAGGATAGCCACGCACAGGGCGCCGGACTGGGAAAAGAAACCGATATGGCCTGGGAGTGGCATGTCGGCTGCAAATGAGGCATTTAGGGAGCTTGTAGTGTCGATAATACCCAGACAGTTGGGGCCCACCACCCTTATTCCCAGCTCTTTGGCCTGTATGGCCAGTTCCTCTTCGAGGCGCGCTCCTTCCGGCCCGGTCTCTTTGAAACCAGCTGAAATAACAATGATCGAATCGACCCCTTTCGTGCCGCACTGTTTTAGAATATCCATGACTGCCGGGGCAGGAAGGGCAATGACCGCCAAGTCTATTTTGGAAGGAACAGAGGTCAGGTCCGGATATGCCTTGAGTCCCAGGATCTCTTGAGCTTTGGGATTTATTGGATAAACAGAACCGCCATAGCCGTACTGGACGATATTGTTCAAGATCTCATATCCGATCTTGGAAGGGTTTTGTGAGGCCCCGACCACAGCCACAGAGGATGGATTAAAGAAATGTTGTAGCATCTGAGCCCTTATCAGTTGTGGATCAAACTGTTAGGAGATAGCCTGGCCTGATTGGAAAACTACCTCTTGAGAGTTCTGTGTTGCGTGTTGGACCGGGACCAACACACACCGCAAATTGCCTATAACAAATTTTTATTGCATGACAACACGAAAATCACAAGTGTTTCCACTCGAAAGCAGCCATTGATGGGCTTGTTTTCCCTTGACCTTGACCTATGGGTCTCCTATAGAACCTACCAACGTGAACGTATTGTTGATTGAAATGAATCCTTTTGCTCCGGTCACGACTCCTATCTCCCTCGGATACATTGCGTCTTTTCTGAAGTCGAAGGGATTTACTGTAAAGATACTGACCGTCGGACAGGACGTCTCGGTCTCGAGTGCCAACCTCCGGCAGCTCATCAGCAGCTTTCAACCTGCCCTGGTTGGGTTGTCCGCCTACCAGAGAACCATGCTCTATGTGATAGGCCTTGCCAAATTCATAAAATCAATCGACACCAACATCAAGATAGCCATTGGAGGCCCGCAGGCCACCTTCATGCCCTCGGTTGCCTTTGTCGAACTCCCTGATATCGACTATATATGTCGATCCTCTGGTGAGGTGACACTCTTTCGAATTGCCGAGGCCATCCGGAATGGTACGCCCTTTTCAGATCTTCAGGGTGTTAGCTACAAAGACACTGATGGCAGCGTCCATGATACGACGGAGCTTGAGGGCTTTACCGACCTTGATCATTATCCCTCTCCTTACCTGGATGACGTTTTTGACTACTCGCGTATGAGGGAGGCCATCATGCTGACATCACGTGGTTGCCCTCACCGTTGTCTATTCTGCTATACCCCCCATGCCTTTAAGCAAAAGGTAAGCTTTCACTCCGTGGACAGAGTAATTGAGGAAATCAAGTGGATAAATAAAAAGGGTGTGACGAGACTCTGGTTTGCAGATTCAAATATCTCGTTCAAGCCGGCACGACTCATAGAACTTCTTGACAGGATCTTGAAAGAGGGCCTCGAACCGGAGATGTGGCTCCAGACCAGGGCGGATCTTGTGACTCCAGGATTGATGAAGAAGATGAAACAGGCAGGCGTCAGCACTATTGCATTCGGGTTGGAATCGGCTTCAGAGCAGGTCGTGGCAAGGCTGGACAAGCATGTATCGATTCAAAAGGTAGCCGATGCGATCAGGCTGGCCCAGAACGAGGATATAGAAGTGGAGCTTTTTACCATGTTCGGTCTCCCCTATGAAGCGTTTGAGGATGCGGTGAAGACCCTGGAGTTTGTGAAAGACAACAGAGTAAAGATAATGGGGAATACCAATTCCCAACAGATGCAGATCTATTTTGGGACAGACATAGGGCGACATTATGAGGACCACAATATTCGACAACTAAGCAACAATCGCCCGGGATACCTTTCAATCGGGTCTCAATACGAGACTGATTACATGAGCCACGATGAGATTCAAAAGATCCAGGGGTTGTGGCGAGCTAACTCTCTTGACGGGGGGAAGAGGATAGTTTCTTAATTGGACCGACAATCCCGGACCGTCAATCATGAATCGCGGTCGTCTGTTTGCTGACCTTTTACGAGTCTATCAATAGTGAATGGTGAATGGTTTTCCTGTGATACTATTTCCGATCTCCGAATAACGTTATGCAAACAATACTTACAACAGCTCTAGACAAGATATATGTGATACTGGGAAAACAGGACGAGGGGCACATTGAGAGGCTTTGCCACGCGCTGTCGAGCCTCTTTGCACATGTTAACCTGACATCTAATCTTTATCTTGTCACCGGGAATTTGCCCGATAGCATGCCCCACGTGGAGCGCATTCTGAAGGGCGCGAGCGAGTTCCTGAGGGGGAGCCTCTTTACTCGCGTTTATGTTCATTTCGTCCACCCCGTACCCCAGGGGTCCATAAATGAGATAAGGCTTTGCTACCAATACCTAAAGCGGGCGACCAGCGAGTTTGACCGGGAAGGATTCATTCACCAGGAAGTTCCGAGGCTCATGTTGTTGCCTGTTCTTATCCCGGATGAGCAGAATGAACCTGCTGCCCTTATGGACCTGCTTGATGAGTTCAAGAAGTCTTTCTTGCTGCCCAGTCTTTACCTCGACAAGTCAACCTTCTTCTTTGCAGAAGATGCAACGCTCCTGACCAAGGCAGAAAAGGTTTATTACGCCAACGAGAACTCCGGAGAGTTGTCTGAGATCGTCTGCAATCTGTGCCATCAGGACGTCCTGGATGATTCGTGTGCTATGTTGGAGTCTGGCTCCATTGTAATGACCGATCCGTGCCCTTCTTCCCTCATTGTCTCTGCCCAAGATGGCATGGTCTATGCCTGCGTGAACGCATTTCGCAAAAATCAGGGCCTGACAGATATTTTTGGACAGATCAAGGCGGACATCATCGTGGCCAAATACGATGAGGACGGCAGGTCGAAAAGAGACTGCCTCCTGTGCAGAGAGCGGGTGGTTGATCTCTTTGCAGACATGCCTCTGCCGAAAGAGACGACCCATGAGGTCGGGGCGTTGCTTTATCATTTTGGTACGATGAACCAGGAGACTGAAAACTATGTTAGCGCCATACAAAATTACAGACAGTCTTTGAAGCTGTCCCCAACAGAAGAGGCAGAATCCATATTTTTCAGACTCGGTTTCAGCTACACGAAAACGGGCAGTTATGATCAGGCCCTCGAAGCCTTTGACAGGGCTGAGCGCGTCTACCAGGACGAGTACTATTTCCATTTCTACAGAGGGCTTTGCTATTTTGAGAAGGGAGACCATGGCATGGCCCTTGAGAAGTTCTCAGTGGCCCTCCGTCTGAAGCCCCAAGAGGAGGACTTGGTGAGGATTCTCATCTACATCGGAACATGTTACAATAGCGTTGGCGATTACGAAAAGGCACGCATCCAATTGGAGAGGGCAAAAGAGGCCGCAGGTCCTGTTAAAGAGATTTACAACGCCCTCGGTTTTTCCTGCTTCCAGCTCAAAGATTATGACAGGGCGATTGAGAACCTCAGCTTGGCTGTTGCAATTGATCCTTACTCTGCCATAGACTTTGCCAGCCTTGGGGCGAGTTACCGCGAAAAGGGGGACGCCAGCAAGGCGATTACCATGTATGAAAAGGCCTTTACATTGGATCCGAGTCTGACATCTGCACAGGAGAACCTCGAAAGGTTGAAGGGCAAACCATGAACGGACAAGAGCTTTCCTCTTTGGAGAATGAGCTGGGTTATGAGTTCAAGGACATCGGCCTTCTCCGTGAAGCCCTTCAGCACAGTTCTTACGTGAACGAACAAAGTGATCCTGCCTTGCAGGACAATGAGCGTTTGGAATTCCTAGGTGATGCCGTTCTTGATCTTGTGATTACCCATATTTTGATGAACCATTTTCCTCAAACCCTTGAAGGCGAACTGTCGAGAATGAGGGCCGCCATTGTCAACGAATCACAGCTTGCTGCCGTGGCACAGAAACTGAATCTTGGCCAGTACCTTCTCTTGGGAAAGGGAGAAGCACTGAGCCGTGGAGAGGAGAAGAGTTCCATCCTAGCCGATGCTCTTGAGGCAGTCATTGCGGCTGCATACCTGGATGGCGGCCTGAAGAATGCCTTTGATGTGATTGAAAGGCAGTTTTCTCGTGTCATTTCCCAGGTTGGGGAGAGGCTGGAAGCCGAGGATTTCAAGAGCCGGCTTCAGGAGCTTGTACAAGTCCGATTCAAGACAATACCTTACTACACAGTGATTGCCGAAAGCGGCCCAGACCACGACAAGACCTTCGAGGTTCGCCTCAGTATCGGCACCTCTCTGACGACTCATGGGACAGGTAAGAGCAAGAAGGCAGCCGAGCAGGCAGCAGCACAAGTGGCGTTTGAGGAGCTGCAATAAAAAGTGGAGTAGTCCCTTATTATCAATAAAGAATGAAATTCCGACCCTTCATCATTCCCGTTTTTATCCCCAACATGGGCTGTCCCCACCGGTGCGTATTCTGTGACCAGACCCTGATTACAGGTCAACAGGATGGAAGGGTTTCATCTGCACAGGTCCGAGACCGGATAACAGAATTCCTTAATTTCAGGAGGAAGCTTCGAGGCCCAACTGAGGTGGCATTTTATGGAGGGAACTTTTTGGGACTTCCAGCTTCTTATAGACAATCCCTTTTGGACGAAGCCCAAAGGTTTGTTGAAGAGGGCCTCGTAAATGGTATCCGTTTTTCAACTCGGCCTGATACTGTGACCAACGACCTCCTAGAGGCCTTAGGTTCCCATACGGTGTCGGTGGTAGAAGTAGGGGCCCAGTCCATGGATGATACTGTCCTTTCTATGAGCCGGCGCGGTCACACTGCAGAGGACACCAGAAGGGCGGTCACACTTCTGAAAGATCATGGGCTGAAGACGGGGATTCAGATCATGCCCGGTCTTCCCGGGGACACCTTGGCATCGATGCTTGAGACCGGTCAAAGCGTTGCCGAACTCAAACCCGATTGCGTACGTATTTACCCTGCGGTTGTGGTGAGAAACACCGTGCTTGAAAAATGGTATGGTTCGGGCCGATTCGAACCACTCTCTCTGGCAGATGCCGTTGAGATCACCAAGAGACTCTATCTCTCTTTTGAAGCCCAGGGGATATCGGTAATCAGGATGGGACTGCAGGCCGCGGGCAGCCTCCTGGAACAGGGTGCCGTGCTTGCTGGCCCTTTTCATCCGGCCTTCGGGCACCTGGTCCATTCAGCCATCTATCTCGACCTTGCGGCTCAAGAACTCGAGATGCAGAAAGCGCTATCCAAGAGAGTTACCCTGAGCGTTCATCCACATAGCGTGTCAAGGCTCAGAGGGTTGAAGAACGACAACATGAAGGAACTTATACAGCGATTCCACCTAAAAGAACTTCAGGTGCTCCCGGATCCCGCCGTCCCCAAGCACGCCCTTAAGGTGGCAAAGCTATCTTAACGTTAACCTCAGCGACGGACTGGATACTCACCGCAAGGATTTGACCCGTCTTGCTGCAGGCCTTTTTGGCCAGGCCTAACCCGCTCCAGGTTTACATTTCCTGCTTGCAGGCGGGCCAAGAGCGTGATAAATATATGAGCGTTTCATAACTGACAGAATTTCCGAACCTTTGCATAGGGGAGTCCATTTAATCAAGATACATGGACAAACAGGTGGACTGAAGGCAAGCCAGGTCCGCCGTCTGAACAATCTCTACCGTCGGAGAACCCCACCGGCTTCTGTTGTCTCGCCAGAACTTTCCAAGGCCATTAGCAACCTCTCCTTTGAAATCCGCCGTCAGATCGGCCTCTTGATCGACCGTCAAGGCCGGATAACACATGTCGTGGTTGGCAACCATCAGGGGATCGTCATTCCCGATCTTGAGAAATATCGATCCGGCGGGGGACGGCTGAAAGGCCTCCGCTGTGTGCACACCCATCTCCAGCATGAACCGCTCACACAGGACGACCTCATGGATCTGGCGCTGCTTAAGCTTGATCTGATGGCTGCAGTGACTATGGATAAAGAGGGCCAGCCGGATTATCTTCATGCCGCCCATCTCCTTCCAGAAGGAATAGACGGGCAGAACTGGCAGATACTTCCCCCTCTGCGCCCGTGGGAGCCTGACATTGACTGCCAGGCCCTCATTAGATCTTTGGAGTCGGAGTTTGCCCGCAAAACCCGGCCTCAGAAGGTCAAAAGGAAATGGGAACGGGCTCTCCTCGTGAGTGTAACTACAGAATCGAAGCGTGCGGCCGAGGATTCGATGATTGAGCTGCGTGAGCTTGCGGAATCCTCCAGTATTGCTGTAATGGATACGGTTATTCAAAACCGAAAAAAAATAGATCCTCGCTTCCTGATAGGCGAGGGCAAATTGAGCCAGCTGGTTATCCTTGCCTTGCAGAAGGGGGCAGACCTTCTGATATTCGACCGGGAGCTTAACCCCTCTCAGGTCCGTTCGATCACCGATCTCACGGATGTCAAGGTCATAGATAGAACACAGTTGATTCTGGACATTTTTGCGCAGCGAGCCCGCAGTCGCGAAGGAAAAATCCAGGTGGAGCTGGCACAGCTCAAATACATCCTTCCCCGGCTTGTGGGCAAGGGCACTGCCATGTCTCGACTCACTGGAGGGATCGGCGGCAGAGGGCCCGGCGAGACAAAACTTGAAATCGACCGTCGCCGCGTTAGGGATCGCATCGCTCACCTTGAGAAGTTGCTTAAGGAAATCCAGAAGCAGCGAGGACAACGCAGGGCCAGGCGGAACAAAAGAGGGGTGCCGGTAATATCGATCATCGGATACACAAATGCGGGCAAGTCGACACTTCTGAATACCATGACCAAGAGCTCAGTGTTGGCCGAGAGCCGTCTCTTTGCCACCCTCGATCCCACCAGCAAACGAAAGAAGTTTCCAAAAGACGTGGAGGTAATCATTACTGATACTGTCGGCTTCATTCGACAACTCCCAGAAGAGTTGATCACTGCCTTCCGTGCCACTTTAGAAGAACTCGAGGACGCCGATTTGCTATTGCATGTCATCGACATCAGTAATCCAAGATTTGACGATCAGATTCAGTCTGTAGAACGGATTCTTGAAAGTCTGCACTTAGATCGAATCCCCGTACTAAGTGTCCTGAACAAACAGGATCGTGTAGATCCTGTCACCGTGAAAAAACTGGCCCGCAGGTTGGACGCCGTGGCTATCTCGGCCAATGACGAGGAAACACTGACCCCTCTGCTGGACAAGATGGAATTACACATAGGACGTGTCATTAGACGTAAGAACGGCATGGATCCAGCAGAGCCGCTTACGGCCGTATCTTGAACAGGGCGACGATTTGGAGACTGCCTTATACAGGCTTGACAGGGCATCAGCGCTCTGTTAGGAATTATATCAACGAGTTGAACCCTTGCCTTCCGGTAAGGGTTTTTCCGTAATGGGACAGACAAGGCGCGGTTTTTGCGCCATTGTATTAACGGTCAAGGACAATCGAGAGGAAAGCATTGTGAAGCTCTACCTGAAGGGAATAGTTCTGATTCTAACTGTTTATGCGGTCGCTGGATGCTTACAATTCGAGCAAGTCGTCTCATCTGACAGGCGGCCAGGTCCTGAGCAGACTGGCAATGTATCGTCTTCAAGCGCCTTGGAAGAGACACGGGCGCCTGTCGTCCTAAGGGAGGAGGACCTTGACGGTTGGGATGACGAGTCTACTCGACAAACCCTGGATGACAGACCCAAAACAGGGCTTGAAACCCGTGTGCAGCCATCATTCGCTGTGGACCGGTCTGAAACGAGAAAACCCAAGAAGGCCCAGCAAGTCCTGGATGAGGCCCTGGAGTTCTGCCGGACATCGCAGGATTTTTGGAGCCAGGGAGACTTTGAAAATGGTGTTTCCGCTTTGGATCAAGCGTACAACTTGCTCTTAGGCGCAGATACCAACGACGACCCAAAACTGATCCAACAAAAGGAAGACATTCGCTTTATGATCTGCAAGCGGATGTTGGAGATCTATACCTCTCGGCATACCGTAGCTAAGGGTAACCACAATGCCATCCCAATGGTCATGAATAAATATGTCAAAAAAGAAATCAAACTCTTTCAGGGCCGGGAGCGCAAATTTTTTGTGAGCTCTTATCAACGCTCAGGAAAGTATCGGGCCGAGATTGTGAAGGCCCTGGAAGAAGCCGGACTCCCGAAGGAGCTCTCGTGGCTTCCACTCATTGAAAGCGGGTTCAAAGCGCACGCCCTTTCGCGTGCTCGAGCCCTTGGGCTGTGGCAATTCATCCCGTCAACAGGATACAAATTCGGTCTTAAGAGGGATGAGTGGATCGATGAGAGGATGGATGCCACAAAATCGACCGGAGCGGCCATCGCTTATATGAAAGAGCTCCATGACATGTTTGGTGACTGGACCACCGTACTAGCAGGATACAACTGCGGCGAGGCAAGGGTTCTCAGAGTCATACGAAATCAGAATGTTAACTACTTGGATAACTTCTGGGATCTTTTTGAAAAGCTTCCGTATGAAACAGCTCGTTATGTTCCGCGGTTCTTAGCGACCCTTCATATCATAAATAATCCGAAGAAATTTGGGCTTGATCTGAATTGTGTCGACCCGCCGCATGTCTATGAGAAGGTCGCAGTTTCAAAGCGCATGCGGCTCAAAGACATAGCAAAGGCCATGGATATTCCTGTTAAGAGTCTTGAGGAACTCAACACGGAACTACGGTACAAGGCCACGCCTTCTGAGTCTTATGAGCTTAAGGTACCCAAGGGCAAAGGTCCGCTTCTTGTCGCAAATCTGGACAAGATTTCGACTTGGACCCCGCCTGAAAGACGCTATGCCTATCACCGGGTCCGGCGAGGAGAGACGCTATCTCATCTGGCTGCACGCTACCGGACGAGTGCTCGCGCCATCGCAGCTGCAAATAACATCAGTACGCGGAGTACTATCAGGATAGGACAGAAGCTGAAGATACCCTCCAGGGGTGGTAGACCCGTTTATGCAAAGGCGAGTAAAACTTCCAGTTACGGGAAATCAGGGTCGATTAACCACCGTGTCAGAAGGGGGGATTCTCTCTGGCGGCTGGCCAGGCGCTACAACACAAACATCAAGGAGATCAAGCGTCTCAACAACCTGAAGAGCACGCGGCTCCATATCGGACAGCGACTGGTTATCCGGAAGGGAACAGAGGCGGTGGCATCCGGCGCGGATACCAAGAAGTACAAGGTCAAGCGTGGCGACAGCCCATATAAGATTGCCCGTGCTCACAATATGAAACTGCAACGATTGCTCCGTATTAATCACCTCACACCACGGAGTAAGATATATCCGGGGCAGGTGCTATCAGTGGAAGTTAGGTAGTCACGCCCCCGTAGCTCAGGGGATAGAGCAAAGGATTCCTAAACCGACAACAGCTATTTTAAAAAGCTAATGATGTCAGTTACTAAGCTGATGTCATTAGCTTTTGTTGTGCCCAAGAGGTTGGGGGGTATATAGCGTCTATCTTCCTTCAGCCCCTACTCCCGC
>JBEQLC010000110.1:0-6529 GCA_040326175.1 Desulfobacteria bacterium
CATTCCTCAATATTCGCGCGCCTTGCATCTGGAGCTTTTTACTGTGCCGTCTGTTTGTTGACTTTTTACGAGTCCATTAATAGTGACTGTTTCGTAAAAGCCCATCTGTTTCCCGACTGGTCGGGATTAATGTGCCGCGTGTTTGCCGATTCTTTACGAATGAATCAACACTGATACGCGACACCTTTCCAAACTATTTGCTTGACACATGGTCTGGGTGGTAATAATTATAATAGTTTTCCTATAATAAAGTGTTGCCATGTTTGAAAATCTTACCGATAAATTAAACGTTGCTTTCAAGAAGCTCAAAGGCCACGGCAAATTAACCGAGAAAAACATCGAGGCCGGGCTAAAAGAGGTGCGCCTGGCCCTTCTTGAGGCCGACGTCCATTACAAGGTGGCCAAGGACCTTATCGCAGCTATCAGGGAACGTGCCGTCGGTCAGGAAGTCCTTGGTAGCCTGACACCAGGGCAGCAGGTTGTCAAGATTGTTAATGAAGAGCTGACTCAGCTAATGGGGAGCAGCCACGAAGGGCTGTGCCTGGCTGGCAGAGGGCCCGGGCCCGCCGTGTTGATGCTGGTTGGCCTGCAGGGTTCTGGAAAGACCACCACAGCCGGCAAACTGGCCAAGCTTCTAAAGGGTCTACACAGGAAACCGTATCTTGTCCCTGCTGATCCGTATCGTCCGGCGGCAATTGAACAACTTAAGAAGATCGGTGACCAAGTGGATGCGGCAGTCTTTCCATCCACCAAGGACATGGATCCAGTGGATATTTGTAGAGATGCCCTCCTGGCAGGGCGTCAGGGTGATTTTGATACCCTCTTGATTGATACGGCGGGACGCCTCCACGTTGATGAAACCTTGATGACTGAGTTGGGAAGGATCAAGGAGATCGTGCATCCGTCTGATATCCTGTTGGTGGCTGACGCCATGACTGGACAGGACGCCGTCAATATGGCCAAGGCCTTTAATGATGCACTCGATATTGGTGGCGTCATTCTCACAAAGATGGAAGGGGATGCCCGTGGTGGCGCAGCAATATCTATAAAAACGATTACCTCGAAGCCGATCAAGTTTATAGGTGTAGGTGAGAAGTTGGATGCCCTGGAGCCCTTTCACCCGGAGAGGATGGCATCAAGAATCCTGGGTATGGGTGATATGCTTTCTCTGATCGAGAAAGCGCAGATGGGCATTGACGAAAAGAAGGCCCGTGAACTGGAAAAAAAGCTGCGCAGAAACGAGTTTACCCTGGAAGACTTTCGCGATCAAATGACACAGATAAGAAAGATGGGTTCCTTAGAGGACCTCATGGGGATGATCCCCGGCATGGGTAAGCTCAAGCAACTAAAGCAGTTCAAAGCGGACGATAGCGAATTGGTCCGCATTTCCGCCATCATAGACTCCATGACTGTGGGAGAGCGTCGGAACCATAGCATCATGAACGCAAGCCGACGCAGACGGATTGCCAGGGGAAGCGGAACGACTGTGCAGGAGGTAAACCAACTCCTGAAGAATTACGTTCAGGTCAACAAGATGATAAAGAAGATTAACAAAGGTGGCCTTCGCGCCTTCGGGCGAGGAGGGTTGCCGGTTTAAGGAGGAACAGCAATCAAATGTCTGTGAAGATTAGATTGGCCAGGTACGGCGCCAAGAAAAAGCCGTACTATCGTATCGTCGTGGCGTCGACTGATGCGCCCCGGGACGGCAGGTTTCTCGAGCACATTGGGACCTATGACCCGCTGCAGAAACCCGCTGCAGTGACTTTGAAGCGGGATCGGGCCGAAGCGTGGATTGAAAAAGGGGCCGTTCCAACGGCGACTGTCAGGAGTATATTGAAAAGAGAGGGCTTCTTTTCAAAGACTGCGAATGCTTAAAACAGGTTTTGCACAACAGCTTACCTTTTTTCGGAACAGCGGTTTTCTCTTGTAACACTGTCGGGAGGTCGGGGGATGAAGGACTTGATCAAGTACATTGCCGAAGCACTGGTCGATTATCCGGAGCAGGTAGAAGTTTCCGAAGTGGAAGGCGAACAAACCTCGGTCATTGAACTAAAAGTGGCCAAGGATGATCTGGGAAAGGTCATCGGCAAGCAAGGCCGCACAGCCCGCTCCATACGGACCATTTTGAGCGCTGCCTCAGCAAAAATCAAAAAGCGGTCCGTGTTAGAGATCATCGAATAACGTGTCATGCATGGGGACGCCCTCATTCCCATTGGCAAGGTTGTGGGAACCCACGGGATCAAGGGCTACCTCAAGGTAAGTTCTTACGCCGAATCTGCGGATTCCTTTTCACCAGGTACTCAGCTGGCTTTGAGAAGAGAAGGTGAGCCGGTTGTAATACTCGGGATAGAATCGGCCCGTCCACACAAGCATGGCATGCTCCTGGCCTTAGAAGGTATTGCTTCTATTGATGCCGCCAAAGAGTGGGTTGGCTATGACCTATGCATCGATAAAGCCACCCTCCCCGAATTAGAAAATGGCACTTACTACTGGCACCAGATCATTGGCCTGGAGGTCTTTACGGTGGATGACCGGCGCCTAGGTCGCGTGGTATCCATTTTGCCCACAGGGAGCAATGATGTATATGTCGTGCGCGACGGGAAAAAGGAGGTCTTGATTCCAGCAATCGACTCTGTCGTGGTTGATATCGATCCAGCACACGGGGTCTTGCGGGTCGACCTTCCTGAAGGCCTGGAAAGCTGATTGGGACTCTAAGTACCCAAACTTGGCAGATGAATTTTACGGTTCTTACCATATTTCCTGAGATGTTTTCCGCTCTCCTCGTAGGGGGCATTGTAAAGAGGGCAATTGAGGACGAGTATATATCGGTCGAGCCCATAGATATCAGGGGATTTACCAACGACCGACACCGCACCGTAGACGATCGCCCTTATGGCGGCGGTTGCGGGATGGTGATGAAGCCAGAGCCGGTGGCAGAAGCCGTCAGGCATGCCAGGAAGAAACGCCCTGAGTCATACACTGTATTGCTTACGCCTCAGGGTCGACTCTTTGACCAACAGGTTGCACAAGAGCTTACAGGATGCAAGGGACTCATTTTGGTTTGTGGCCGTTACGAAGGGATTGACGAGCGAGTTCGTGAGCATCTTGTAGATGACGAAATCTCTATCGGAGATTATGTGCTTACCGGCGGTGAACTTGCTGCCATGGTAGTCATCGATGCAGTGAGCCGATTGATTCCTGGCACCCTTGGGGGTGAGGACTCGGCACAAGAGGATTCGTTTTCAACGGGATTGTTGGAGCATCCGCAATATACACGGCCCAGGTCTTTTGAGGGAGCGGATGTGCCGGACGTATTGCTTTCTGGTAACCATGGTGCTGTGAAGGAGTGGCGGCGACAGGCCTCACTGCTCCGTACAGTGCTAAACAGGCCCGACCTCCTGAGGGAGCACCGTCTTTCAAGAGGCGATATGGAGTTTATGAAAAAACTCCAGAAAGATATCAAAGCCATCCTTGGTAAGCACTCGACAGGGTCTTGACAGTTTCAAACAACCTTTACTTGGCTCTGATACACCATCCGGTGTATAACATTAACGGGGAGGTGATTGCATCAGCGGTCAGCAACCTTGATTTGCACGACATATCAAGGGCTGCAAAGACCTATGGTACAGGAGCCTTCTATGTAGTTACACCCCTGGAGGACCAGCGGAGACTTGTTGAGCGGATTGTGTCTCACTGGACTGAAGGTTTAGGTGCCAAGTACAATCCCGACCGTTGCGAGGCGTTGAGACTGATCAAGGTGGCCGTGTCTCTGGATGATGTACGGGATGACATTGCTCGTAACGGTGAATGTGCACCGGCGACTGTTGTAACCGATGCCAGACCACATGCGCGCAACATAAGTTATGATGCTCTGGCAGAGATGATAAAGGGTGAACACCCTTACCTGCTTGTTTTCGGCACAGCGTGGGGGCTGACGCGAGAGTTCATTGAGGAAGCCGACTATGTCCTGGCCCCTATCATTGGGAGAAGCGGATACAATCACCTGTCTGTTCGCTCGGCTGCTGCCATTGTGCTTGACAGGCTTTTGGGGAAAGAGACATTGAGTGCCTAAAATGAGCTAAAGTGAACAAGAATACTGAGTGCCTAAAGTACTTAAAGTGAGCTAAAGTGCCTAAAGTTAAATACCAAAGACCTGTCAGCCAAGCCCATTAGGACGATCAACTTTAGCTCACTTAACTTGGAGGAAGATATGGACGTTGTTAAGGCTATGGAAAAAGAACAAATGCGATTTGACCTGCCGTATTTCAAGCCCGGCGATACCGTCAAGGTGCACGTTAAGATCCGAGAAGGGGACAAGGAGCGGATTCAGGTCTTTGAGGGGGTTGTCATTAGGAAACGCAAGGGCGCAGCAAGTGCCTCGTTTACCGTGCGAAAGGTCTCCTATGGAATCGGCGTGGAGCGCATTTTCCCCCTGCATTCTCCCAACATCGACAAGGTCGAGGTTGTCTTTAGTGGCCGTGTTCGTCGGTCGCGTCTCTATTACCTGAGGAAGCGGAGAGGAAAGTCGGCCCGGATCAAGGAACTGCGCACCATTTAAGCGTCAGCTGGCTGTAGCCCAAATGGCCATTGTTCAGCGGTTCTTGTTTTGACCTTTGCTTGACCGAAACCCCCTTGGACAGTGGCCTCTCCGGGTCGGCGGAACCTGGTTTTCCGGATCATAAGCCGTGGACACGACTCATGAACAGTTTGAAAAAGAGGCCCGGAAACAGGGTTATTCTAAGATTGCCGGCATAGACGAGGCTGGAAGAGGTCCCCTAGCCGGGCCTGTCGTGGCTGCAGCAGCCATACTCCCTCACGAGTTTTTCCTTCCCCATCTTGACGATTCTAAGAGGTTGAGCCCCCAGAGGCGAGAACAGCTCTTCGATGCAATCTATGAACAGGCCGTCTCTATAGGAATTGGGATTGTTGATCCGGCAGAGATCGACCGTATCAATATCCTTCAGTCTACCCTCTTGTCCATGTATATTGCAGTGGACAATCTGAGGCCAGGCGCTGACTACTTGCTGGTTGACGGCACCTTTCAAATTAGATCTTCGGTCCCCCAGCTAGTCATCAAACATGGTGACAGACGTTCCGCCTCCATCGCGGCAGCATCCATCATTGCCAAAGTGACCCGGGATCGACTCATGAGGTTTTACGACGAGGAATTTCCCGAATACTGCTTTGGCAAGAATAAGGGGTACGGCACCGAGGAACACCGCACCGCAATTCGCACCTTTGGGTATTGCGGGATCCACAGGAAGAGCTTCCGCGGGGTTAAAGAATACGTGAATTCCTTGCTGTGAACTTGGGGCATATTATGTTCAGAAAGTGGTTTCGAAGGTCAGAAGGTCCGGACATAGACGGGCGGCGCCGTACCGGGGAGAGCGGTGAAGCCCTTGCTGTGAAATTTCTGAAAAAGAACGGATATAAGATTATTGAACGCAACTATCGCTGCAAATTGGGCGAGATCGATATCATCGCACGAGACGATAGAGGGCTCGCCTTTATTGAGGTAAAGGCCCGACGCACAGACGAATTCGGGGGACCCAAGTGGGCCGTGACACCACAGAAGCAGCGCAAGATTTCCATGGTAGCCCTTGAATACCTGAAAGAGACCGAGCAGATGGAGAAGAAGGCCCGTTTTGATGTGGTCGCCATCCGTTTGCTGCCAGATCATCCTGATGTCGAAATCATAAAGAATGCCTTTGAACTTGCCTACTGATCAAGTGACGCCAACCCATGCCACCTCCACCGGGACGCTTTTCGTCCTGGCCACACCCATAGGCAACATGGAAGACATCACCTTGCGGGCCATTCGCGTGCTCAAGGAGGTGGGGGTGATTGCAGCTGAGGATACACGGCACACCCGAAAACTGCTCGCACGCCACGAGGTTTCCACGCCGCTAATATCGTATCATGACCACAATAAGGAGAAACGCACTCCAGGGCTTATTAAGAAGCTAAAGTCCGGGGATTCTATTGCCCTTGTGACGGATGCGGGCACCCCCTCCATATCAGACCCGGGCCATTATCTTGTCCGGGCGGCTATCCGGGAAGCCGTTCCGGTCGTCCCGATCCCGGGGGCATCAGCCCTAACCGCGGCATTGAGTGTATCAGGACTTCCTACGGACAGTTTTGTCTTTGTCGGGTTTGCACCCCGGAAATCAGCCAAGCGCAAACAACTCCTGGAAAGTCTGAAAGGAGAATCCCGAACCCTCATTTTCTATGAGTCTCCCAAACGTCTGATTGGCCTTGTGCGGGAGATTATTACTCTAATGGGAGACCGAAAAGCGGTGGTGGCCAGGGAACTTACCAAGCTTTACGAGGAAGTCATAAGAGGGCCATTAAGTGATATACTGGAGTCATTGGAGACCCGTTCGTCCCTGAAAGGTGAACATACGCTCCTTGTGGGAGGCAATGAAGGGACAGAGGAAGACACGAAAGAAGCCATACGGGGTGCACTCACCCTCTACCTCGACTTTATAAATCTCTTCCTCATGCTGCTTAGAGTTATGGGAAATAGAAG
>JBEQLC010000111.1:0-6515 GCA_040326175.1 Desulfobacteria bacterium
GAGAAATTCTTGAACTTCTTCAAGGAAGTTGGGATAAAGGGTACGAATATTCAACCGGAAGACGTTCTCCTTGAAATGGAGGATGATGTGGCATGGGAGACAGCCCTCAGTGTAGGGCAGTTGTGGTTCTTGTTTGGCAAGGATGACGCATATCTCGGACTCCTTAATGATGAAACCATGGAGTTTGAACCGAAGGAAAATTAGGCGGATTTACGAAGCGAAGTGGAGCCAAGTTTTCTATGCGAGTGACACTCCAATCGTGTCAGACCTGGCGTTGACACGTTCGAGCTTGACCAATATGGTGTCTTCCGGCTTTAGGTCTGCTCCACAGTTTAAGGGGAGTGAGCATTCAATCATGTACTTTGTTAACAGTACAATATACCTCTGACGCCGTTTCTCAAGGACCATCGCCTCTTCTTTTTGTCCCACATGACGTTCAAGGTATCTTAGAATCCAATAGCGAAGCCGTTCTCGCTGAAGCACGGCAATATAACTCATGGGCTGCTCAACAGTCTGGATAATGAACCGGAGCTCCTCATCCGAATATAATGTCTCCAATCCAAGAAGACCCCTAAGCTGGCGCTGTGTGGCCAGATCAAAGTATTTGCGCAAAGGTGAGGTCTGGGTGACATAGACGTCCAGTCCAAGACCTGCGTGGGGTTCTGGTTCAAACCCAATAATCACGCGGCTCAAAAGCCTCCGCTGCATCCAGTTCTGATAAAGCGTCCCGCCATCTTCGTCAATTAGACGTCTGCGGGGCTCCAGTTGTGCTCTGTAAACGGTGGACTGGCCGTGGCTTCGGAAGAACCGCCCTGCCAGCCAATTAGCCAGGATCATACATTCAGACACCATTAAACGACTAGGGCTTTCTCTGTTTATCTGGGTTACGGAGATTTCTCTGTTGCTGTCAATCCAGGCATTCATTTCAGGGAGGGTTAGTTGAATAGCCCCCGCATTCAGGCGTAGCTGGCGACATTTTTTGGCCACCTCATAGACGGCAGCAAGCTCTGGGTCTTGATCTACCATCAAATTGGCATGAAAATAGGTCATTTGTCGATCCACATGAATGATACTGGGGAAGATTTCGTACTCCAGAACCCTTGCAGAACGGTCTAGACGGGCCATAATACTTATGGCCAGGCTGTCTTGACCTTCCTTCAGACTGCAAAGGTCTTCTGCCAGAGGCTGAGGCAGCATGGGGATGCGCTTATCGGGCATATATATAGAACTTCCCCGGGCCAAGGCCTCTTCGTCAACTGCATCACCCTTTTTTAGGAAATGGGCCACATCGGTTATGTGGATCCAAAGCCGAAATCCATCTCCTTCCGGCTCAATACTGATGGCGTCGTCAAAATCGAGGGTGCCCTGGCCGTCTATGGTAATGGTTGACAGGTGGGTAAGGTCTTGTCGTTTTCCATCCGGCCTTGCCTCGGTTTTCTCGGAGCCAGGCTGATGTATGGCCGCTATGACCTCGGGCGGGAAGGAATCAGATATCCCGAATCTGTGAAAGTTCAGGTTCTCGTCCTGGTTCCAAATCCCCAGTTTGACCAGCAGGTTAAATGGACCGTCGTTTGGTTCCAGGCCGGACCGCGCGACGATCTCCCTACCAATGTCGTAGTGTGGGCTGTCCTTCTGGAACAAGTAAAAAGACTTCAGTATTTCGATAATCTCTTCCTTGTCGGGTGGGACAGGCGGATGTTGGGCTTCCAGGGCCGCACGTATCCATTCACTTCCTTTTTTTATAGTGTGAGCCTTTTTGGCTTCCTGTGCGGCTTGGGCTGCAATCTGGGCGACCCGTTCGGGGCTGTGCGGGAAGAATCGATGGGTGTCGAACTTGAAGTAAAGGCGATCCTCAAAAAGTGCCCGCATAACGGCCGAGGTATGGTCGCTTGAGATTTTGCCATCAAAGGAGCATCCTGCCATGGCGTCCAAGTCAATCCATGTGGCTTCTTCGTGAAGCACCCCCCAAAGAGCTTCAATGTCTATTTGCTTCTGCAACTGCTTTCTTGTTTCTACTGTATTCTGCAGGCTACTAACTAAAGCGTCTCTGCCTATCCCCGGATCCAGCCGCTCACGGGCGACATGTGCCAGCCGTTTCTCTGCATGGCCTATCTCTCGGTTGTGCTCGGTGAGCATGCGAAGCTTCTGATTCTTCCTGCCCAATACCACAGCACAAACAATCTGCTTGCGATCAATATATTCAACGATTGTTCCTGAATCCATGTTGCGATCTATACCAATGGGGTGGACCAAAGTCAACGAACTCTGCCCTCTGCGTAAATCATTTTGACTCTTGCTACTCTCTCTGTTAGCAATATGAAGTACAACCCATCTCAAAACCGCGTCTGAGGCCCCATGGCGGCGTTGCGGGTCGGCTTCCCGCCGTCAGGCGGGGCCCTGAACCCTGATCCACATGTTTGAGACGGGTTGGGGTTGCCATCCACGAATGGCCTTTTCTTGTCAAGCAAAGCGATTCTCAAGGTCCTATGAAATCATACCGCCTTGTTAAGCCGTACTTTGTGGAAAAGAGGTTTGTTATCGCAATCGGCCTGTTTTCCCTACTCCTAGTTGACATGCTTCAACTCTTTATCCCTCGTATCATCAAATGGGCGGTGGATGACCTGGCAATCTCTTACACCACACCAACAAGGCTCCTTCATTATGCCCTTTATATCGTGGGTGTGGCCTTGCTAATCGGCATATTTCGCTTTATCTGGCGGAGATGTCTCATAGGAACATCCAGGCGAGTAGAGGAGGGGATACGAAACCGGCTCTTTTCCCACATCCAGACCCTTTCTGCAGCCTATTTTGACAAAACCAAAACCGGGGAACTAATGGCCCATGCCACCAATGACGTCCTGCACGTGCGGATGGCCGTTGGTATGGGGATGGTGGCCCTGACCGATGCAGTCGTGCTTGGGCTGGCTGCCATCGGTTTCATGCTTTACATTAATGTGACCCTCACTCTATTTGCCCTGCTGCCCATGCCGATCATTGCCGTATTGGCCCGTGTCTTGAGCGGCCGCATGCACCACCTATACAAAGAGGTTCAGGCGTCCTTTGCCCAGTTGACCGAGGTGGTTCGGGAGCGTTTTGCCGGGATCCGGGTGGTCAAGGCTTACAATAGGGAGGAGGCGGAAGCCCAAACGCTTTCGAAAAGCTCAGAAGATTATCTGGGCAAGAATCTTCGGCTCGTGCGGGTTACCGGCTTCTTTTTCCCAGGCATGATGTTCTTTTCGAACATTAGCTTGGCCATAGTCCTCTATCTTGGTGGACGACAGACAATTGGTCTTACCATTACTCCCGGGGATTTCGTGGCCTTCATCGCCTATATCGGTCTTCTTACCTGGCCCATGATGGCTATGGGGTGGGTGATCAACCTGATCCAGCGAGGGGGGGCGTCTCTCGATAGGATTAATGTTATCCTGCAGATTACGCCTGAGATTGTCAGCCCCAAGAGGCCAAGCCCTGTAAAGACCCTCAGAGGGGACATCGTACTTGATCAAGTCGGTTTTTCCTATGGGCCAGATCAGCCATCCGCCCTTTCAAAGATCTCACTTTCAGTGGCAGCAGGTCAAACCCTGGGTGTGGTTGGGCCAACAGGAAGCGGCAAGACCACGCTGTGTCATCTGATTTCAAGAGTCGTTGATACGACAGAGGGAAGCCTTTTGATTGACGGGATAGATGTTCGCCAGATATCCCTTGAAACCCTGCGAACCCATATGGCGGTGGTGCCTCAGGATGCATTCCTGTTTTCCGGGACGATTCGGGATAACCTCTACTTCAGTAAAGAAGACGCCTCTGATGAAGAGATCGCACAGGCCGCCCGTGCCGCCCACTTATATGAGACCATCATGCGGTTTCCCCACCAATTTGACACAATAATCGGGGAAAGGGGGATAACGCTCTCTGGCGGTCAAAAGCAGCGTCTTGCGCTGGCAAGAGCGCTTCTCATCTCAACACCTATTCTCATATTGGATGATCCCATGAGTCAGGTGGATACAGGGACCGCCGCTGCCATCCTGGGCAGTATCCGCGACCACTCGCTTGAGCGTACATCGGTGATCGTATCTCACAGGCTCAGTCATGTGCGACATGCTGATCTGATAATCGTCCTGGAGATGGGACGCATAACCGAGGCCGGCACCCACGATGAACTTATAGCCCTAAACGGATACTACAGCAGACTTTATCACTGGCAGGAGATCGAGGAGGAATACAATGCGTAGAACGCGAAGTGCATATTTCCAAGACGCTATCCTCAATTTTGCAGGCTTGATAAGCTATATGTAGGCCAAAAATATCGAAACTCGAAATACGAAATACGAAACAAATGCAAAATCCGAATTTCCCAATGATCAAAACAGTGCTGATCAAACATCCAGGTGCTTGGTCATTCGGTCATTCGAATTTTGAAAATTTGGGAATTGCCTCGGATTTCGATATTCGGATTTCGGATTTTCCTTAGGCACGCGAATACCCGGTATCCGGCATGCAGTATGACCCGGAAACAATTCACGAATAGAGAAACAAATGCGACGCGACTACGGATATTTTGAAGAGGATCAACTCGGCAAGCCTTACAATCTGAGACTGCTCAGGAGGCTTTTTCCTTATGTGCGCCCATACGGCCTACTGTTCTTTCTCTCTATAGGGCTTGTAATAGCCATTACGGTTCTGGACCTGGCGCTCCCCTATCTGACAAAGGTGGCCATAGACAGCTACATCGTGAAGGACATCACGGATGAGGATGGAGCAGAGTCTCAACAAAAGCGGTTCTATGTTGCTGACCTTCGTAGGCCAGAGATTGAAAAGGTGGTCAATCGATATCCCTCGTTCTTCAAGGTAGAATGGCCCAAGGCAAGGATTCGGTACGAGGATCTTTCTAAACTGGAAAAGGGAGACCGTGTGGATCTCCGGAGGAGAGATTATGCGGGGGTGGCCCGTATTGCGCTGATCTTTGTTGGTGTAATCATCTGCCATTTTCTTTTCAGCTTTGGCCATGTGATCATAATGGAATACGCGGGACAATCGATTATGCACGATTTGAGGCTGACGCTTTTCAGGCATATACAGGGGCTTTCCGTGGCATTCTTTACTAGGAATCCGGTAGGACGCCTGGTGACCCGCATGACTAGTGACATTCAGAACATGCATGAATTTTTTACCTCTATCATAACAGTCCTTTTCAAGGATGTCTTTCTCGTCCTTGGCATCACCGTGGTGCTCCTGGTCATGAACTGGCAACTTGCCTTGATCTGTTTCTTAATGCTTCCAGTTATCTTTGTGGCCACATCTTATTTCAGTCGCCTGACACGAGATGTCTTTCGGGAACTTAGGGTGAAGCTCGCTGAGATTAATACAAGGCTGCAAGAGTCCATTGATGGTATTCGTATCGTCCAGCTATTTTTGCAGGAGAAGCGAAACTATGAACGCTTTCACCGGCTCAACCACGAAAACTACCTGGCCGGAATGCGTCAGATAAACATATTTGCGGTGTTTATGCCGGCTATCGAAATTTTGAGCTCGGTGACCACAGCGCTTGTTATATGGTATGGGGGTGGACGTGTGCTGGCAGAAATCATTAGCCTTGGAACTCTGGTGGCGTTCATCTCCTACATGAGAATGTTTTTTCGGCCTATACGGGATATTGCGGAAAAGTACAACATCATGCAGTCGGCTATGGCTTCATCTGAGCGGATCTTTCTCCTTCTTGATACGCAGGACCGGATTCCTGAGCCCGATGTCCAGGCGAAGATATCTGACAAAGAGGCCTCTGTTTCTTTTGACAATGTATGGTTCTCCTATATTGGTGGTGAGTGGGTGTTGAAAGATATCTCATTTGCGGTTCAGCAGGGTGAGACTTTGGCCATTGTGGGACCAACCGGGGCAGGCAAATCGAGTCTGATTCACCTCCTGGAACGATTCTATGACCCTATCAAAGGACGGATAACGCTCGGCGGGGTCGACGTGCGCCACCTGCCGAAATCCATGGTGCGCGCCCGTACAGCCCTGATTACCCAGGACGTTTTCCTGTTCGCAGATACCGTACGGCGTAACATTACAGAAGGAAACCCGATCCTCACCCCTGACAGGTTGCAGGAGATTATTGCAGCGTCTAACATAGAACGGTTGATCCAGAGGCTTCCAGATGGGCTCGACACCGTGCTCACGGAAGGGGGCCGGACTCTGTCAGGCGGTGAGCGTCAGTTACTCGCCTTTGCCCGGGCTCTTGCCCGCGATCCTGAGATTCTGATCCTTGACGAAGCGACCTCAAGTGTAGATACGCAGACGGAACGTTTGATCCAGGAAGCAACTGTACGACTAATGCGGAACCGCACAGCCATTGTCGTGGCCCACCGACTCTCCACTATACGCTATGCCGACCGTATCATCGTCCTTCACAGGGGGCGCATCAGAGAATCTGGCACCCACGATGAACTCATAGCCAGAGAGGGCCTGTACTATCAATTGTACCAGTGGCAGGGCGTGTCATAGAACCTATCTCAAAAACA
>JBEQLC010000112.1:0-6468 GCA_040326175.1 Desulfobacteria bacterium
GCACATTCCTGCAGGGATCTTCAATTGGAAACTCATTCAATCCCAGCCTTTTACCGCTTGTTTCTGAACTGAAACCAATTAACGCCATCAGCACATATATGTCAACGGGTTTGAACGAAATGCCTTGACTTTTGAGTTGCAATCGTCAATATTCTTAGACTTTAAGGACGTTAAGCTACAAAGTCTGGAGCCTTGTAGGCCAGCAAACAGAGGTCATGTCGTACGGTGGTGCGGCAGAAGATCGGCCGATCTTTGTTGTGCCTGGTGAAGTGGAACCATGTTCATTATCGGCAATTTTCTGGGCGCACTTGCCACAGTTCTAAACTACGCTTTAATGTTCTATATGTGGGTTGTGATTGCACGGGCCGTGCTTTCTTGGGTAAGCCCTGATCCGTACAATCCCATTGTGCGGTTTATCCACAACATAACCGAACCCGTGCTAAATCCCGTGCGGAGATGGCTTCCGTTTGGATTCACGGGTGTCGACCTTTCTCCTTTAGTCGTGTTGTTCGTTATCATATTCCTGCAGAGATTTGTTGTGACCAGCTTGATGGAACTGGCAGCAAGACTGTTATAACAATTAAAGATAGGTGATAGCACCCTTGAAGATTACTCCCGTGGACATTCAGCAACAGCAGTTTCGCGTTCGCTTCCGGGGCTTTGACGTTCGTGAGGTGGATAGTTTCTTGGAACGGATAGCCGATGAATTCAAGAACTTGATAGCGGAAACTGAAGATCAGCAAAAAGAATTTCAAAGGTTGGGACGCGAAATCCAGGAGTATAGGGATCGAGAAAAGGCGTTTAAGGAGGCCATGGTCAATGCACAGCAGGCCATCGATGGCGTGAAGGCAAATGCCCATAGGGAGGCCGAACTTGTCGTAGCTGAGGCAGAAATGAAAGCTGAGAAGATGTTGAGTACTGCTCACAAACGACTTACACAACTGCACGAGGATATATCAGAGCTTAAAAGGCAGCGCATGCAACTTGAAGTAGAGCTCGGAGCCATCCTTGAGGCCCATAGAAAACTTCTGGATATGAGTACTGAGGCGATGGATGACCAAGAGATATCAGAGGAAAAGTTGAAATATCTGAAAGGGATGTAAAGGGAAAATCTCATGGCCAAGATTGACGCTTTTTTCAAATTGATGCATGAGCAAGGTGCGTCAGACCTCCACCTCGTTGCAGGTCAGCCGCCTCTGCTCCGCATTGACGGTGACATAGAGAGAGTAAAGTACAAGGTCCTCGACAGTGATGACCTCAGGAAAATGCTCTATGAGATCACGCCCGAAGATAGAGTCAAGGTATTTGAAGAGACCGGGGATGTGGATTTTGGTTATGAGGTTCCCGCCCTTGCGCGCTACCGGGCAAACTATTTTATGCAGAGGGTCGGTATTGGCGCCGTTTTTCGAGAAATTCCTAACGAGATTAGTACATGTGAGCAGTTGGGTCTGCCGTCTGTCATATCCAAACTGGCCGCACTTCCCAGAGGCCTGATTCTGGTGACGGGCCCCACAGGGAGTGGCAAATCCACGACGCTGGCAGCCATTATAGACCAGGCAAACAGGGAACGAAGAGATCACATTATTACTATTGAAGACCCGATTGAATTTGTCCATCAAAGCCAGGGCTGCATAGTGAATCACAGAGAAGTGGGCACCCATACAAGGTCATTTGCGGCTGCCTTGCGGGGGGCTCTTCGTGAGGACCCGGACATTATCCTGGTGGGTGAGATGCGTGACCTTGAGACCATCGCCCTTGCGATTGAGGCAGCCTCCACCGGACACCTCGTCTTTGCTACACTACATACAACCAGTGCTTACCAGACCATAGACCGCGTGATTGAAGTCTTTCCGGCCGAGCAGCAGGATCAGATACGGTCCACTCTGGCAGACGGAGTCAGGTCTGTAATATCCCAGACCCTTCTCAAGCGGATAGACAGAAAGGGCCGCTGTTGTGCCCTGGAAATTCTCGTTGCGACGCCCGCAGTGCGTAACCTGATCCGAGAGGCCAAGACCTATCAGATCCCCTCTATGATACAGACGGGTAAGAAATACGGAATGCAGCTCCTAGACGATGCCCTCATGGATCTGTACAATAAAAATTGGATCAGCCCAGATGAGGCCTATGCGAAGGCCAATGAAAAAAGCAGATTTCGACCTCTGTTGAGGTCAGCACCTGCAGATTTCACTGAAGTGTAGTGGATAGATAGGTTTTGCCTGGTTGCACTTTCTTGTGCACGGTTCTTGACTGTTTAGAGTGAAATCCCGTGTTTCGCACGGGGTCCCAAACTTGAACGTCGAACTGACGTTCCTCTTTGTTTCACGGCTTTTGACGTCGTAATAAAGCCATCCGCTGTGCGGGTGGGCGTCTATGCTGGATTACAGGAGAAAACGCCATGAGAAGGCAAGTAATAGATCATGTCCTGACCAAAATGCTTGATGCGCACAAGAGGGTATCTGACTTGAACGTTACCGCAGGTAGGCCGTTTCAGGTCGAAAGCGATGGCGTTTTGAGGCCTGTTGAGCTGGAGCCCCGTTTTGATGAGCTAACGCCTTTTCAGACGGAAACTTTTGCCCTGAACCTAATCAATCGGGACAGACGTCTGACCGAAAATCTTGTGAGGGACGGTTCATGCGACCTGTCATATGAACTCCCTGGGAAGGCTCGTTTTCGGGTCAACGTCTTCTCTCAAAGGGGCAATTACTCGGTCGCTTTTCGAAAACTGGAGCCCAAAATTCCTACCATAAAGGAATTGGACCTCCCTGAGTCTTTCTTTCAGATCGCAGAGGAAAAAAACGGGATTGTCGTGGTGACCGGGGCGACAGGGAGTGGTAAATCGACCTCACTTGCAGGCGTGCTAAATGCCATCAATGAAACAAAAGCGGTTCACGTAATAACTTTAGAGGATCCTGTAGAATTTCAGCATCCCCACAAGATGGCAACATTTAATCAGCGGGAACTGGGAGCCGACTTCAATACCTTTGCCAATGGGCTGCGTGCAGCCCTCAGACAGGCCCCAAAGGTCATCCTTGTGGGAGAGATGCGAGACAGGGAGACGGTGGAAATCGGGTTGACTGCTGCCGAGACCGGCCACCTGGTTCTGACGACACTCCACACAGTGGATGCAGGCCACACCGTCAATCGAATGCTAGGCATGTTCAATATTGAGGAGGAAAATCAGATCCGTATCCGATTGGCTGATACCGTTCGATGGATTGTCTGCCAGAGGCTTCTGCCCAAGGTGGGAGGTGGTCGCGTGGCTACCTTTGAAATCATGAGGACGAATCTTAGAGTAAAAGATGCAATCCTGCGCGGTGAGTCCGAAGGAAAGACCTTTTACGAAATTGTTGAGGCTGGTACGGCATTTGGCATGACCACCTTTGATCAGCATATTGTGGGGCTTTACGAGAGGGGTCTTATTACTGAGGAGACTGCCTTGGCCTATTCCTCGCAGAGGGGAGTGGTAGGCAGAGGTATAGACAAGGTAAAGGCCATGCGTGGAGAGAAAACGACCGATATCGAACAACTAGAGGTCGACGGAGACTACATTCGCAAGCAGCGCTAAACGACCTAACTACTTGAAGTTCTGAGCTATTATAGGGGGTAGTCATGGAGGTGCAGTGTAAGAGTTGTGAGGCCAGATTCAGGATTTCTGATGAGAAGCTGCCTGCAGGCCAGGTGATTTCCCTCAAGTGCCCAAAATGCGAGAATAAGATAGAGGTTGACACCCGTGGTACCCAGGCAACTGCATCGGCCGCAAGTCTGCAGGCTATTATGGACGATATGGCCTCAGATACCTATGACGCAGCTTTGAGACCTTTTGATTTTTTGGAGGAAGGGGTCGAAACTGCCTTGATCTGCGAACAAGACGAGGCAGCAAGAGAAAAGATACGCTCCGTCCTCCAAGAGATGAACTACAATATTACGGACGCAGCATCGACCCGTGATGCCCTGAAGTACATGCGCTTCCACAACTTTGAATTGGTCGTCTTGAATGAAGGCTTTGATGGGGGTGATCCTGAGTCAAACTACGTGCTGAGATACGTGGCCCAGCTCTCCACAGGCATTCGCCGGGATGTTTTTGTTATCCTTGCGGGGGACGGTTTTGCTACTGGTGACAGCATGACGGCCTTCAACAAGAGCGTGAACTTTGTGCTGAACCTGGAGGATGTGGATGAGCTTGAAAGGATTTTGAAGCTATCCCTGGCGGACCATGAAGAGTTCTACCGCATGCTGAGGGATACTATGAAAAAAGTGGGCCGAGCCTGATCATCACGCTCCCGTGCCGTCGTTGATCATGGGCATCCTGCAGCCAGTACCGCATTTTAACACTGTTCTAGTCACACCTTCCCCTACCATTGATCGCTTGCCAAGTTTCCAATCTGAACTGGACCAACGGGCGCATTCCCGTCCCAATTCATCCCGATCTATCGGGAGTTATCGGGACTGCAAGGATCTTCAGATTCCAAAAGTACGTCTTTTCACGACAATTTCATGTCCATCACCTCTAAGGCGCCAGAGAAACGGGGCACCAATGGAGGGACACGAGGGACGAGAGGTGCGTAGATCCCAAAAACCCTGTTTGCGCTCTGACGATGTTTTGTCTGTGCCGAGATTAACCAAACCGCTGGCCGCTGACCTTGTGCAGGGACTGATCCCAGTATGAATGCTCGAGACCTAAGAAAAGAGAGGACGGCTTTAGAGAATGGTCTGAGAAGGGAAGATCGGGATTTTACCGGCACTTATTTGGCAGTCTGTGATTTGCATGAACTTATCCGAACCCGCCCTGAAATTGTCATGCCAGAAACCATCCAGGTCTTTAGGGGTGTCCTTATGAGTCCAGAGTTTTCTCATCAAACGCAGTCCTTCTTCCTGTACAGGGAAGCTGCTGATGCCCTGGCTGCCATGATCGTCTGTACCGCTTCGGAACCTCTGGCTGCTGAGGCAATCCGTGCCTTGACGAATGTGCTTGGCACGACCGAAGGACATGCGCACAGGGCAGCTGCCGGCGCCCTTGGTTCTCTTCCCCTTGCCATTCAAGGTCCTGAGATCATTGACGGGACAAGAGAGGATATACCCAGCATAAAGTGGCATGAGATATTAAAAGAAATGGACGTCACCAACTGTGATGAGCCCGCACTTATTGGAAGGAGTTTAGTTATTTCCATTGGCGAAGAGAAGAAATTGCTGGTTTTCAAATTGGCTCGCACAGAATGTTCACTTCAATGCATGTGTCGAGAAGCAGCCTGGATGGAACATTTGTATTCTGGAGGTTATTCATTTCCTGTAAGGTTCAATATTCCAACAGCCATAAAGATTCAGGGAAGTCATGTTTTCAGATTGGAGAATATGCCGGTCGGGATGCCCGAGGGAACAGATCTTCATCCAGATGGTTATGCCATCGGCTTTGTTGCTCACAGGGAATATTTCGCTTATCCCAACGATCATAGGGCGGAGAGACCACTGACTATGGAGAGATTCAGGGAGGTCATGTTCAGGAATGCCTGGCTTTTGGGAAAACTGACCTTCTCAGGCATCGTCCATTCTGCTCCAATCCCACTATTTCATAACCGGGTTCAAAGGGACAGAAGAGAAGATCATGGCTTATATGAATGGCCTCGAAGGGGGAGGCTGGACAGGTGGCTGGCTTCCTGCTCATATCCCAATTTTGGTATGACAGGCATAAGGGACTTCGAGCATCTCATCGCCTTAAACGGCCTAAGTCGAAAACTGCACCATTACATTGGCACCCACATATTCAGCCTATTATTAGTCACAGGGAGTTATTTTCGTGATAAAGACAGAAATAGGGTTGGACTTGACGAGCAGGGCAATCCGATTGATGCAAGAGACCTTTTTGACAAGCAGTTCCTAAAGGAATTGATGGAGGGGATTTTCTTGAGGTATTATCAAGGTTTTGTGGGAAGAGAAATTGCCGGGGAAGTCCCTCTTGATTTTGATGAACTCGGTTACCGCATGATTGAAGAGATGGGTGTAGATCGTTATATGGAAGAGCTGTTGAGAGTTGTGGATCAAAAAGAGATGTCGGATGAAGGATTCACAAAATTCTTGAGAGAGCGGGGATACCCTGGAGACCACATCAGGGGTTTCAAAAAGGGAGTGGAAGATATCACGATTTATACCGGACCACATCTGGGTGGATTCAACGAAAGGATATCTTTGCCTGAACTGATTGAGTCCGTGGAAACCATGTCCGCTTTATGCATAGTGGGAAGGTACTATAGAGAGAAGTTCTCTAAGCCTACCTGTTGACCTTCGAAAGGGCCACAGACTATAACCCATCTCAAAAATGCGTCTAAGTCCCCATGGCGGCGTTGCGGGTCGGCTCAAAATGCTCATCCCGCCGCGGCGGACTCCGCTTTTTCGCCGCCCCGCGCCTTGCCCTGAACCCTGATCCGCATTTTTCAGACGGGTTCTGTATTGTGGAAGTCTGCACTATATCAAGAC
>JBEQLC010000113.1:0-6345 GCA_040326175.1 Desulfobacteria bacterium
GCGGGGGTTCTGCCTTGCGGCAGTGCTTCGTGCGCGGGGAGCGTGCCGGTCAGTTTTGAGCTTTCAGCTGTGAGCAATGAGCTGTAAGCTCCGTGCCAAGCGCCCTGCCCTCTGTGCTCAGGGCTATCCGCCAAGTCCGCCTCGTTCAGCCTTTCTTATACCCTGTCTACGCCCAAAAATCAGGTAAACTATCCCCCCAAGACACGGAACCAGAACCACAAGTGCGCCCCAAATGACCTTTCTTCCTAAAGAGCCAAAATCTCGATGGGCAACGTCCACGATAGCCCAAAATGTAGGCACCATAGGAAGTAAGAATAATAGAAGCGTTAAACCATGACTCATGTGAAGCACCCGACAGTCTGGGTTATATCATGGGCGAAGTTTCGCCAGGCGTTCAGACACTTTGAGGATCGTCTCTGCATAATATTTGCTGTTGTTATAATAAAGAATGACGCGAAATGCCTCATCCCGGGTTAAAGAAGGGCGCCACCCATGCTCCTTCAAGTAACTGGCGATGCTTTCAATAGCATCCTCATGATCAAAAAGGTTGATCTGGCCATCCCGGTTTCCGTCCTTACCAAATTTCAGTACACTTGAAGGGAGAAATTGGGCAATCCCCAACGCCCCGGCAAAAGAGCCACGCATAGACAAAGGGTCGAGCCCTTGAGCCTTTGTATATGTTAAATAGGACTTGAGTTCACCATGTGCCCAGGCCGATTTTCTAGAGGCCCATGACTCGAATTGCTGCTTTGATCTATCAACCTTGTTTTTCAGATAAGCGTGCCAGACACTGTCCCTTGTATCCTTATCACCAAGGGCTGCCAGGGTTGACAGGGTATTTAGCACCAAACGTTTGCCGACAAAAGTCCCGAGTCTTGTTTCCACCAGAATAATGGCGGTAATGATCTCCCCCTTTACGCCATACGCGCTGTGTGCCCGCTTCAAGGCCTTTTGATTCCGGCCAAGATAGTCGATCGCCTGGTCTATAGAAGGCCGGGTCAAGAACTGACCATAGTCTAACACCGCCTCACGATGCGAGAAGTAGGCGGAAATGCCCCGTTGGTCAAAGATCACCTCAGGCCTTGAATATAGTGACTGGATGAGAGTCTCGTCAAATCCGTCTCGAACAAGTTGTGTTTTTAGCGCGGCAAAAGGATGGGGTGCGATTAGTGGTTCGCCAAAGGCGCGGTCAGTGTAACCTAGCATCCAAACAAAGCTGAAAGCGGCTATCGCAAGGAACGGGGTCACGGCCCGGCAATAACTAAGCCGGCACAAAGAAGTAGAATTCATTTCCAAGCTCGTCTCCGTTATAACCAACCACCCCGCCATGTACTTCAACCACATTCTTGACAAAGTGAAGCCCGTGGCCTGTCCCTGCCACTGACTCGCTCTGTTCGAGTCGAAAACCTTCGTCGAAAATACGGGCTACATCATAGGGTTCAATGGGAGGCCCTGAAGTAGAAACGTTTAAGCGCACACCGTGATGTCCGTGTCCAAAGAAGTTCTCGACGAGTGACGTCCTACAATCAACCCTCTTGATCCTCTCTCCTGAAGCGTCCGCAACCGATACAGTGTACTTTACGGCATTTGAAACGAGATTTGCAACGACCTGAGCCATCAGTCCCTTATCCACTCTAACTTCCAGGTCTTCAGTAACCTTGTGACCCTTGATGATATGGCTAATATCAATACCCTTCTTAACAAATTGATCCCTGTAACGTTCCAGTTGAGGCAATATAATATCCTGCCACAGATAGCAGGGGGTCTTCTTCAGGATGTATTCGCCAAACAAGAAGTGATCCGGACGAAATAAGCTTTCGAGAAAAAGGCTAGCGTGTCTGTAATGTTGCTCTATTACCTCCTGATCCTTGAACATTGTCCTGTTGATCACTATCATCCTTTCCATTGTTTCGCTGATCTTGGCATAGAGGCTTTGGTCGTGAGATTTGAGCTTATCAATAACATCGTTAAGCTCATTCTCTATCTCCTTGTTTGTGTTCAGATATTCTCTGATCTTCTTGAAGTAATACCTATAGTGGATGTTGGGTATAATTACGTTGTGCTCAATATCTGCTACCAAATTGTTGATGAACTTAAGGTGCTGAATGTTCTGTTCGGCGAGGAATTTGTTGTACAGATTGTATCCTATGCGGTTTACATACTTCTGTACGAAAAAGAGCTGAGCCTCCGTGACCTGATCCGCCTGCGCCACCTCAAAGATGCCTATTACGTCCCGTGAGCCGTGAAAAAGAATGTGGCTGGCAGGTGTTTTCTTTCCGTGGATAGGCACTACATAGGCTTGACCGTGTTGGTATGGGGCATCTGCGATCTTGACATAGTCTGGCACTGCATTGTCTGCAGGACTGGAGTCAGGGTGACTGTTTGCCGCCCATTCTATGGTGTCGCCTTTGGGAGGGACCACGTAGAGGTTGCATCGTAATCCAAAATAGACACGGGGAACGGTAACGCTGACTAAATAGAGATTTTCCAGGCCGTCATACTCTTGGGCCAAGTCAAAAAACGTGTTCAATGCGGCCATTTCAAGCTTTTCAAAGCCATAGGTATCGTAATCTTCCCTTTTCTCCTCAACCCGTTGCAGGATAGCGTTAAAAACGTCCATGGGTTACGTACCTTGCCGAGCTTGAGGCCTTCGCCCCGTCTTTCTATTTTTATCCCTTGCCAATTCCCTTATAGACAAAGCCCGCCTTTTCAGCCTTCGCCCGATCCAAAACATTTCGTCCGTCAATAATGATGGGCGTACGCATGAGCGATTTAACTTTTTTTAGATTTAGCTTAAAGTAAGGTTTGTGCTTAGTGACAATTACTATACAGTCGGATCCTTTTACCACATGATCCAAATCGCGGCTCAGTTCGGCTTCAGGAAAGGTGTGCACATACGGATCGTGTGCCACCACCTCAGCACCGTGTGCCTCAACCTCTCTGATGAGGTCATAGGCAGGCGTGTTCCGAACATCGTCAGAGTCTTCAAGATAGGCCACACCCAGAAGGGCAATCTTAGAATCCCTGAGGGATATCTTCCTGGATGCCAGAGCCTCCTTGATCATCTCTGTGGCATGGGTCGGCATAAAGTCATTGATCTTTCTGGCTAACCGAACAAATTCGGGGTTGATGGAAAACTTCCCATATTGTCTGACGCCGTAATCCAGAAGCCAGGTGTCTTTCGGCAGACAGTGTCCCCCCACGCCGATCCCCGGCACATGCATATGCCTTTCAGCGCGAGAATTAATCAGCTCGCGCACCTCGTAGACATCAATACCCAGACTTTCACACGCCATTGCCATTTCATTGGCAAAGGCTATGTTTACGTCTCGATAGGCATTCTCCATGGTTTTAGAGGTTTCGGCTGTGAGAATATCTGTGGACAAAATCTTCGCTTTAACGATTTTCTTATACAATTTAACAGCATTATCGCGGCTTTTTTTGTTAACGCCTCCCACGATCCGTGGAAGGTTTATGATATAATCGAGGAGTCGACCGGGCATGACCCGCTCATAAGAATAAGCCAGGTAAAAATCCCGTCCCGCTTTCAATCCAGATTTTCGTTCAAGTATGGGTTGTACAACGAACTGTGTGGTGCCCGGGGCAACGGTTGACTCAATCACCACCAGAGTCCCCTTTTTCATATAAGTCCCTGCTTGCCTTGTAACTTCTTTTAGGGAGAGGTACCTTGGCTTGTGATCTGAGCCATCAGTGGGGGTTTGCACATCAATGAGGACAATATCCATATCCTTGATCACCGAAAAATCATCGGTGACTCTGAAACTTCGCTTTTCCACGACCCGTCTGAGGAGGCTGTTCAGCCCGGGCTCGGAACCTTCGAACGGAGACTTGCCCGCATTTAGAACCTCTATCTTCCATCCAGAGCGCTGAGAACGCCTTTGGATACCGGTAACATCCATCCCTTTTTGGTCCGCCAGGAGTGCAGCAACCGGTATACCCACATACCCCATACCGATGACGGAAACTTTGGTCAGAGCAGCTTTTCGCATTCACACCTCCGCGCCAGTTCGTGCCTATCTCTTTGAACCGCAACAGCGAGCGCATTCCCCGCAGGTTCAATTGAGACTACGTTTTTTGGCAAAAATTGTCAAACACAACCTTCTCTTTGGCGTGTTTTCAAGACCCCTGCGTTAACCTACTAGAAATGTTTGAAATCTAAGAGAACGTATCACTTCTTGGATCGGCTCGCTTTCTGAAACATTGAAGCTCGCTGTAGCAGTTCATGCCCCTATTGCGTGCGGCTTTGAGCTTTTTGATAGGCATGTCGAATGAAACACATCCATGCCGGGAAATAGTAAGCAGCCTATGTGAAGGGTTTTGGCATTGTCAGTGTTTACATGTAACCACGGTGCACTGAAAGAGACGTATATCCAGTCTTGATTTGGAACATCTAAGATGATAGCGTGATTGAAGAGATCCCCGCAGTCTCAAGGAGAATCCATCTTGAAAAGTAAAAAGCCAGGGAAGATAATCTTTGTGTGTCAGGGATGCGGCTATCACTCACTCAAATGGCTCGGTAAATGCCCTGAGTGTGGCGAATGGGATAGCTTGGTCGAGGAAAGACAGGGCACCACAATACTCCCTGGAGGAGCGACCTCCATCCAGCAAGCCCAACCTGTTCCAATCGACTCAGTGGAAATGGATGAGGGAAAACGCATCAAGACCGGAATACAGGAGTTTGACAGGGTATTGGGAGGTGGACTGGTCCCCGGGTCCCTCATCCTGGTAGGAGGAGATCCAGGCATTGGCAAGTCCACACTGATGCTCCAGATCCTGCACCGGCTTGCGGAAAACAAGCTCAAGGTCCTCTATATCTCAGGCGAGGAATCTCTTGAACAGATCAAGCTTCGAAGTGACCGTCTAGGCATTGGTTCAGAAAATCTATGGGTGGTATCAGAGGTCGCGCTTGAATCGATCAGGGCCGTGGCCGATGAAATGGTTCCGAGTGCAATGGTCATAGATTCGATTCAAACCGTGTTTACCCGCGAATTGGCTTCAGCACCTGGAAGCGTGAGCCAGGTACGGGAGGCGACTCTGCACCTCATGCACCTTGCAAAACAGACCGGCATCCCAGTATTTTTGGTCGGACACGTTACCAAGGACGGGGCCATTGCAGGCCCCAGGCTCCTGGAACACATGGTCGATACAGTGCTGTATTTTGAGGGTGAGCAGAACAATATCTTTCGCATACTTCGTGCAGTCAAGAATCGTTTTGGTTCCACCAACGAGATAGGTGTGTTTGAGATGAGGGATAGTGGACTCTGTGAAGTTATGAATCCTTCTGCAATATTCCTGTCCAATCGTCCATCTCTTGTTCCAGGTTCTGTGGTAACGGCCAGTATCGAAGGTTCCAGGCCCATACTGCTCGAACTCCAGGCTCTTGTCGGCCGAGCAAGCTTTGGGACCCCGAGGAGAACAGTACTGGGTGTTGACTTTAATAGGGTCTCTCTTCTTGTCGCAGTAATGGAAAAGAAACTCGGCCTCCAATTGATGACTCAAGACATCTTTGTCAACGTGACTGGTGGAGTGAAGGTGGATGAGCCTGCCGTAGATCTCGGAATTGTATCGGCCATTGCTTCGAGTTTTTCTGATAAGCCTGTGAGGGAGGCCACAGTGGTCTTAGGAGAGATTGGCCTAACCGGAGAAATTCGCGGAATTAATCAGGTAGGGCCACGGGTCCAAGAGGCACAAAAGATGGGCTTTACACGCTGCCTTCTTCCTGAAACAAATCTCGAGAACATCAAAGGAATTGCCGATATTGAAACGGTTGGGGTGCGGACAATCTCAGAGCTTGCGGATTTGTTGTTTTGACTTGAAAAAGCCGTATTTGCTGCTATATATGCTCGGGTGAAACCCAATCCACGGCATGACTATTATGCAAGACGGGCTCGTGAGAGACAGTACCCGGCACGGTCTGTCTTCAAGCTCGAGGAGATTCAAAAGAAATTTGGCGTCTTGAAAAGCGGGAGCAGAGTAATTGATTTGGGCTGTTGTCCGGGCTCCTGGCTGTTATTTGCGTCAGAGGTAGTAGGAAGCAGCGGTCTCGTTTTTGGAGTGGACATAACCCCGCTGACCCTTCGGCTCCCCCCCAATGTTCACTTCATTCAGCAAGACGTGCTTACGTGGGACGAGTCATTCGTGGAGGCGATCGGGACAAACTTCCAAGTAGTTCTGAGCGATATGGCCCCCTCCACCACAGGAAGCAAGTTTGTCGATTCGCAAAGGTCGCTTGAACTAAGTGAATCGGCCCTAGCCATCTCAGCACGTGTATTGAGGCCGGGAGGGGCCTTTGTCTGCAAGGTTTTTCAAGGCTCCGACTTCAAA
>JBEQLC010000114.1:0-6304 GCA_040326175.1 Desulfobacteria bacterium
CATCTCCACCACTCTGCTGACGAATAATTACAGCCTGTTTGTGTTTGGTAACCCATGACGGAATAGAGAAGACCATGACCAAAAAGAAGGCCAATAAACGCTCCGCCAAGGTGACACGCTCTACCAAGGAAACGGACATTAGGGTTGAGTTGACCATAGAAGGCAAAGGCAAATCCGCAATTACAACAAGCATTCCGTTCATGGACCACATGCTCACGTTGATGGCTGCCCATGGTTTCTTTGATCTCACCCTAGATGCAAAAGGGGATGTTGAAATAGACGAGCATCACACGGTTGAAGACATCGGAATAGTACTGGGTGAAGCCTTTGACAAGGCCTTGGGAGATCGTAAGGGTATGAAGAGGTATGGAAGGGGTCTGATTCCGATGGACGAGGCCCTAGCCTCTGTCGTGATCGATTTTTCGAACAGACCTTTTCTTGTTTATAACGTCAACCTTAAGCGTGAAACCACCGGGCGCTTTGACGCACAAATCATTGAGGAGTTTTTCAGGGCCTTTGTTAATCGAAGCGGCGCCACCGTCCACATCAATCTCATGTATGGCGAGAATACGCACCACATCATAGAGGCCGTGTTTAAGGCCTTTAGCCAGGCCCTCGATGAGGCCACTATGCTGGACGACAGGATTGCCAAGGTTCGCTCTACCAAAGGGATATTATAGAGGGAGGAACGGAGAGGGTATGTCTCGATCAAGCCGTAGCCAAGCGTATGCTGTGTGTATCTTTCTTATTTTGACCGCGGTAAATGTGTGCCTGGTGGCATGTGCATCCCGTGGCCAAACTCCCGTTACGGAATCCCCCAGGGCATTGAATATCAGAACGGTGCTGGTCGTGCCATTCAACAGCGCAACTGAACGATATGAGATCGGTGCCACGGTTCGGTGTTCCATGTGCGGTGCTGTCTTTGTCGCAGGTCCCGTTACTCCGGGTAGTGAAAAATATATGACCCAGCAAATAATGACCTTCCTGAAGGCTAAAACGACATACACGTTGATCCCTCCAGGGGAGGGTGAAGGGGCCCGGTCCAAGATCCTGTCCGAGTCTATCCGTTTATCGGATCGAGATCTTCTGCTTGAGATGGGACGCAAGTTAAAGGCAGATGCGGTTCTCAGCGGGACTATTTATCGTTTTAGACAGCGTGTTGGAACTGGTTTTTCTGTGGATACACCAGCCTCTGTGGCATTTGACCTTCATTTGGTCCGAGTGGCCGATGGACACCTCATATGGGTGGGACACTCTGATGAAACACAGCAACCCCTCAGCGATAACCTCTTTAAGCTCTCTAGATTTGTTGAAGGTGGGGGAGCTTGGCTCACCGCGGAAGAGCTTGCCAGGTTTGGGCTGAATAGGAGTATGGCTACTTTTCCTATTCCCTAAGTCGTGACCTGTTACTCTGGTAGATTCCCGAATGCTCATTATACCAGCAGTTGATATAAAAGAGGGCAGGTGTGTCCGGCTCCTTCAGGGACGCGAAGGCTCAGAAACAGTGTTCTCCGACGACCCCTCTGCCATGGCGGCAAGATGGGAAAGAGAGGGGGCAGAACTCCTGCATGTTATCGATTTGGATGGTGCTTTTAAGAAGGGTCCCCAAAACGTAGAAGCGGTAAAACGTATCATAGAAAGGGTAGATATGCCCGTACAACTGGGTGGAGGAATAAGGAACATTGAAACCATTTCCACATTCCTGGATCTGGGGGTTAGCAGGGTTATTATTGGAACGGAGGCGATTAGAAATCCTCGCATAGTTGAGCAAGCCTGCCAGGCTTTTCCAGATAAGATTATGGTAGGAATTGATGCCCGCAACGGAATGGTGGCAATAGAAGGATGGACCCAAACAACTGAGCAGCCTGCTATTGAGATGGCTAAGGGTCTTGAGGGACTTGGTGGACTGGCGGGAATTATCTTTACGGATATTCACAAGGATGGCATGCAGACTGGCCCAAATATCAAAGAAACAAAGCGAATGGCCGAATCTGTGTCGACACCGATCATCGCCTCCGGAGGGGTTGGCGATATCAATGATATTAGGGCACTTACGGGGCTGGGGCCTCTGGGTGTAGTGGGAGTCATTACCGGCAGGGCGTTATATGATGGAACGCTAGATCTGAAGCAGGCTATAGAAGTGGCACGAGGTGAAAACACGGCAGGCTAATTTTTTTTTGTTGACAGAGATTATAAAGATGATTAAACTAAAGTTTTCGAAAAAATCCGGAATGGTATTTACCAAATAAACCTTTTCGTGGAGCAAACTATCCGAACGCCTCCAATTCTTTTCCACTTGGCGAATCCTTTGTCCAGGGCAATAGTTAAGACATCCGTCCTTGCTTCCCGTTTTTACCATATGGTCTTATGCCAATTAAAACAGATGTTTGGCTCACCTCTGACAGCGTAGAGATGTCTTTAAAGGAAACTATCTTACAGCAGCAAAATGCAGCAACAAAGGCTAAAGACGCTGTGCAGATGAATACCCTGCGCATGTTGCGTGCTGCTATCAAGAACAGGGAAGTCGAACTTCGGGCCGAACTTGAAGACCAGGAAATCCTACGGGTAATTCATACGCAGATCAAGCAACACAGAGAATCAATTTGTCAATACAAGGAGGGAGGCAGACACGATCTTGTAAAGAAAGAAGAACAGGAGCTTTTTATACTAATGTCATTTATGCCCGAGCAGCTTTCTGAAGAGGCTATTAGCCGGACAGTGATTCGGGTTATAGAAGAGCTGGGTGCCACAGACATGAGGGATATGGGCAGGGTCATGAAGATGCTTATGGCCAAGCTGGCTGGTTCGGCTGATGGCAAGGTGGTGAGTGAAATAGCCAGGAAGCAGATAGGCTCTTAGGGTTCTGGGGGATACATCTTGGGGGGTTTTATATCCGAAGACATACTTGCCCAGGTCAGAGATGCAACGAGTATAGTTGACGTAATTTCAGAATGTGTTGCATTGAAAAAATCGGGCAAGAATTTCATGGGGTTATGCCCGTTTCACGCGGACAACAAGCCCTCTTTCACGGTAAGCGAAGAGAAGCAGATATTTCACTGTTTTGGATGCGGACAGGGCGGCAATGTTTTCAGTTTTCTGATGCAATACAATAACTTGAGCTTTCCAGAGTCTGTGCGGTTTCTGGCACAGAGAAGTGGGATTGTCATACCTACACGGAAGATGTCCCCCTCTCAAAAGAAAGAGTTCGAGGAAAGGGAGCGGTTGTTCAAGATTAACAAGGAAGCGGCTGATTATTTCAGAGGGATGTTGTGCCATCCCTCTTCGGGTAAAGGCGCAAGAGAATACTTGAATAAACGGCAGATGATATCGGAAGTTACAGATGACTTTATGCTGGGGTATGCACAACAGTCGTGGACAGGCTTGACACAGTTCTTTTCCAGAAGAGGTGTACCCCTGGACGAAGTTGAAAAAGCAGGACTGGTGGTCGCCAAAAAAGGGAGACACTATGATCGATTTCGTGATCGGATAATATTCCCTATTATTGATATTCACCAAAGGGTGATAGGCTGTGGCGGACGAAGCCTGGACGATAGCCTCCCCAAGTACCTCAACTCCCCTGACACACCAGTTTATCACAAGGGGCGGACATTGTATGGACTAAACGTTGCCAAAGATGCCTGCCGCCAGAAGGGCTCTGCTTTTGTAGTAGAAGGCTATTTTGACGTGCTGGCCTTACACTGTCACGGCATACAAAATGTGGTGGCAACCCTCGGAACGGCTCTGACCCGGCAGCAAGTGCGGGTCATGAAAGGCTACGCCCGTGAGATTATCCTTGTCTTTGACTCTGATGAAGCCGGCATAAAAGCTGCCGAACGGAGTCTGTCCTTGTTTGTGGAAGAAAAGGTTGAAGCCAGAATATTGATTCTTCCCGAGGGAAAGGATCCAGATGCGTATGTTTTTGCAGTCGGTGCCGATGGGTTTCTTAAGGCAGCTGAAAAGGCGTTAAGCTTTATGCCATACCTTATAGCGTCCGCTATCAAAAAACATGGCCTTTCCCTGGAAGGCAAGGTTCGCGTTATTGAAACGTTGAGAGGTCCTCTTGGGTCTTTACTCGACAGCGTGAGCCGCTCAGTATACATTAAAGAATTGTCCGAGCGCCTGGACATCGATGAGTCCGCCATTTTGGAACAAGTGCGGGTTGCAGCAACAAAGGACAAAAAGGCGGTCTCTTTGCTCAAGCCACGAAGCGGCTCAAAACTTGAAGAGACTCTCGTTGCAATCATGCTGCAATACCCAGAGGTTATGTCCAATTTCAACCTGGAAGAAATCATCGAGGGGTTTGAAACAGTCCAACTTAAGAAAATAGGGCGCGTAATCTTGGGAAAGTCCGGTTCCAGTCGGCCTGTAACAGGTGCTGACTTGATTGCACAGACTGATGACGTTCCAACCAGGAACTTATTATCTTCACTCTTAGTCGAAGAGGTTCCAAGGGATCGTGACAGTTGTGAGAAGATTGTGAGACAGTATCAAGTTCACCTTAGAAAGCGGCAGACTAGATTACTTTCAAAGAAGATCAAAGAGGCTGAGAGGACAAACAACCAAGATTTGTTGAACAAACTCCTTGCTGAAAAACAAGAATGGGCTCAACAGAACTTGGAAGTCCCTTCATAACAACCGTCTATTAAGTTTGGAAGGAGATTCTTATGGCCGACACGACCAAGGTTGAGAAGAATCTAAAGCAATTGATAACTAAAGGGAAGAAGCAGGGCTACCTCACTTATGAGGAGCTTAACGATGCCCTGCCTGAGGGCAGGGTTTCTCCCGAGCAGATAGATCAAATGATAATGGTCTTTGATGAACTTGATATCGAGGTCGTCGATGGGACCAAAATCAAGGTATTTAAGCCAGGTGTTGGGAAGAAGGTTACAGAAAAGGGGGTGGCGGCCCCTGAACCAGAACGCGATGTATTTGGCAGAGTCACTGATCCTGTCAAAATGTATCTCCGCGAGATGGGGCTGGTATCTCTACTGACTCGTGAAGACGAGGTGGAGATCGCTAAGCAGATAGAAGCAGGGGAACAGGAAGTATTGCAGGCGGTCTTGCAGTCCACAGTGGGGACGGAAAAGATTATCGGACTTGCCGATCCGCTTGCTAAAGGAGAGATACGTCTAAGGGATGTCTTGCGGGATGTTGATGAGATCGATACTTTTGTCGAAGAATCGGTTCATACGGAAAAGATATGCAGGATTATTGATGCTATCAAAGAAATTCACCAGGAGAACGCACACTATCGTGAGTCCCTTTTTGCTACCAAGGTGGACCCCGGTGCTCGTCGGAGAGCGAGGCGGTGCATAAATCGGAGAAACCATGCGATCTTCGAACACATCCAGGATTGGAGGTTGGATCCCAGGTTGATCAGTTTTATTGTGGGTTCAATCCAAGATCATATCGCTCGATTTGACGGCCTGGAACGGGAGGTTGCGCAAGCTGCTTCTCAGTTGGGGGTGACGTTGACTGAGCTGCGTGAGGGCTGCAATCGAAAGACAAAATTTATCGCAGAGTTGGCAAAAACGGGGCGGCTTAAGAAAAGTGAAATTTCGGCCATTGTAAAACAGGCCAGCCAGACAATAAAAACCATCCGTGAAGAAGAGCTCAGACTGAAGATGGACAGTCAGGCTCTGAAGCGCGTCTTGGGCCGAATTGCGCATGGTCAGTACAATACCAGAATTGCCAAAGGAAAGATGATCAACGCCAATTTGAGGTTGGTAGTTAGCATTGCAAAAAAGTATACTAATAGGGGGCTTCAGTTCCTGGATCTGATTCAGGAAGGAAACATCGGCCTTATGAAGGCTGTCGACAAATTTGAATACCGCAGGGGTTATAAGTTCAGTACGTATGCCACTTGGTGGATCAGGCAGGCTATCACGAGGGCGATTGCCGACCAGGCCCGAACAATCCGAATCCCAGTCCACATGATTGAGACGATCAACAAGCTGATTCGAACTTCACGCTATTTGGTGCAGGAGTTGGGCAGGGAACCAAGGCCAGAGGAAATCGCTGAAAAGATGGAATTTCCCCTGGAAAAAGTGCGCAAGGTTCTGAAGATTGCAAAAGAGCCCATATCTCTGGAGACGCCTATAGGAGAAGAAGAGGATAGTCATCTCGGGGACTTCATAGAGGATAAAAAGTTCATGTCGCCTTCTGAGGCTGCGATCACCCTTAACCTGGCCGAGCAAACCCGAAAAGTGCTGGCGACGCTGACACCTCGCGAGGAAAAGGTCCTGCGCATGCGATTCGGTATAGGAGAAAAGTCAGACCATACGCTTGAAGAGGTTGGAAAGAA
>JBEQLC010000115.1:0-2389 GCA_040326175.1 Desulfobacteria bacterium
GCAAAGGGAACCGCCAAAACCGAGTCTACCGGCGTGAAGTGTCCGGAGAAAGGATGCGATGGAGAGATTGCCACAAGAAGATCAAAGCGGGGGAGGATATTTTATGGTTGCACCAGTTATCCGAAATGCACTTTTGCCCTTTGGGACAAACCCGTGCCCCAATCCTGCCCGGAGTGCGGAGCCCCTTTTGTTTTGGAGCGCACGACCAAAAAGGAGGGGCCGCATCTGAAGTGTGCCAACAAGGAATGCCCCTATAAAGAGCCGCTCCAAAACAGCCACAACGACAGCTCTTAACTAATAGAGCAAAACAACTATTTCTGGGCGGTCCCACCCACGATTATCTCTGGGATACGGAGTGTGGGCTGGGCATCAGCTACCGGCATCCCCTGACCGTCTTTCCCACAGGTGCCAATACCAAATCCTAGGTCATTTCCGACACGATCAATCGACTGCAGCACCTGTGGTCCGCTGCCGGTTAGAGTGGCCCCGCGAATAGGATCCCCGATTTGCCCATTTCGGATCAGATACCCCTCACTCACCTCAAAGACGAAATCGCCGTTCACAGTGTTGACCTGGCCCCCACCCATCTTTTTCACAAAGACACCTTCAGGTGTATTTCGCAAGATGGCGTCCGGATCATCGTCCCCCGGAGCAATGAAGGTATTTGACATGCGTACAATGGGATGGTGCTTATACGATTCACGCCTGCCGTTTCCTGTGGATTCCTGATTGAATCTCACGGCAGAGAGCCTGTCGCAAAGATAGCGCAGCAAAACCCCTTTTGCCACAAGGGTAGTTTTTTGTGCTGGGACACCCTCATCGTCATATCCGTAAGATCCTCGACGTTGGGGTATCGTAGCGTCATCAATCACGGTGATAAGTGGTGAAGCCACCGTCTCACCAATCCTGTCACTGTATACCGAAAGCCCTTCGAGCGCCAGATCTGCCTCCAGCCCATGCCCCACAGCCTCGTGAATCATGGTTCCGCCAGCCTCACTCGACAAGATGACGGGCATTACACCGCTTGGTGCTTCCCTTGCCTCTATGGCCTGCACAGCCCTTCGGGCTGCGGTTTTGGCCACCTGGGCAGGATCCACCTCATCAAAGAGCTCAAACCCGATCAAGCCTCCTACAGGTTCATATCCGGTCTGAATGAGGTCATCTTCAGCCGCCACCACTTGTACGGCCAGCAACGTATAAGTTCGATCCTCCTCCACCAGGAACCCTTCTGAATTGGCCATGACAATCTTTTGATGCTTATCGCCGTAAACCACCTTCACCTGCCGAACGCGCGAGTCGACGCTGCGGGCTGCTGCATTCGCTTCTCTAACAATAGCAACCTTCCTGGTGGTCTCAACGATATACGGAGAAAGGCTCACCTCAAGGTTCACACGAGGTCTGAGGGGGTACTCTTGTGCAATGATACCCCCGGAACCAGACTTCACCGCACTGGCTAAATCACCTGCAAGGGCCAGGACATCTGTCTCAGAAAAACTATTGCCATAGGCGTAGGAAGTTTTGAAATCGGCAATGGCTCGGACGCCTACGCCGGCATCCGTGCCGCTGATGACATTTTCAATCTTGTTATCATCACATACGATGGCATTGGTCCGGCTCGACTCATGATATAGATCAGCAAAGGAACCTCCGTTTCTCAGAACCGTCCTAAATATCTTTTCGAGGTGATAATGCCCAATCATGGATATGCTTTATGTGAGTTGTTTTCTGATTATCTCCGCAATCTCTCTGCAGTGACTTTCAGTCTCCTCGTGGGTAGGTCCTTCCACCATCACGCGACACAGGGGCTGTGTACCAGAATAGCGGACCAGCACCCTGCCCCCATCTCCCAAGATCCTTTCTACGCGCTCAACAACAGCAACAATCTCGGGTACTCCCTCTACGGGCCGTTTATCCTTCACCTCGACATTGATCAAGCGCTGTGGAAACACCTTCATGAGTCTGGCAAGCTCCGAAAGGGGCTTGCCCGTCTTTTTCATAGCACTCACCAGTTTGATGGCAGTTATGATCCCATCTCCGGCGTTGTGGTGGTCCAAGAATATCATGTGCCCGGAGTCTTCCCCACCAATGCTCGCCCCCCTTGCCAGCATTTCCCGCAGCACGTATCTGTCACCCACTTGCGTTGTCACAAGGTCGATGCCGAATTCCCTCAAGGCAAGCCCTAGCCCGATATTGCTCATTACTGTGCTTATGACCCGGTTATTGGCAAGCCGGCCCTCTTCCTTCATGACCTTGGCGCAGATAACCAGTATTTGCCCGCCCGTAAGCACCTGGCCAGTTTCATCCACGGCCGTAACACGATCTCCATCTCCATCAAAGGCAAACCCAACGTCAGCTTTGCTTCTTAACACCTCTTCAGACAGGCTTTCGG
>JBEQLC010000115.1:2399-6270 GCA_040326175.1 Desulfobacteria bacterium
GGTGCTCGGATCCGCAGTTCAGGTTGATATTGCTGCCATCAGGATCTGCAAAGAGAGTATTCACACTGGCACCCAATTCCTTGAAGGCAGCAGGGGCCACATGAAATGTAGCTCCATTGGCGCAATCCAAGACGATATTGAATCCTTCCAAGCTCTTCTCTTTGGAGGCCACATCCTCCAAAAAGGCTGCATAACGACTCGGGGCATCTGTGACAGGATACGCCCTACCAAGAGTTTGACGTTCATCAGACAATGCAAGTATGTCATTCTCAAGAATCAGCTCTTCAATCTCCAGCTCCATTTCATCGGAAAGCTTTAACCCGTCCCCCTTAAAGATCTTGATTCCATTATCTGCAAACGGGTTATGTGAGGCTGAAATCATAACTCCCGCATCAAAGCCCATGCTCCTCGTTATGTATGACACTCCCGGCGTGGGCAAGAATCCTGCCAAAAGGGCATCACCACCCATGGAACAAATGCCTGAAACCAGAGCATGCTCAACCATGTCTCCTGAGATTCTAGTGTCTTTCCCGATAACAACCTGTGTCTTGGCATTGTCACGTTTGAACACGTGGGTTACTGCACGCCCGATTTTCAAGGCCATCTCCGAGGTCATGGGATATTCATTGGCCACGCCTCTGATTCCATCCGTACCAAATAACCTTCCCATACGTGTTACCCTCTATACGCCCGCAAAAGACGGTATGAGCTTAAGCACTTGCTGGTTGACGTCATCAACAATCCCCTGAAGCCATTTGGTTCCCTTGGCAGAGCAAGATTCATCCAACCCTTGGATGACTGCCACGTAATCAGAACCTCTTTCCTCAATATGTCCACTGAGCTCTTCCAAGAACGTCTCGCGCATAGCGGGGTCTCCTGAGTTGTTTTGGTTCGTATTGAACATATCTTCGAGCTCCTGCCATGTTTCAAACAACTCTTGCTCCTGTCTTAAGAGATTCTCACTTGCCTCATCCTTCATAATCACTCGGTATTTCTCGACAGATTCGGGCATCTTCTGAGATAGTGCTCCGAGGCGATCTATTCGCTCCTTAATGGCCATGTCCAACTTGTCCAGCACACCTTCATACAACATTTGGCCCATCACATCGCCTTTGAGAAACTGGGAACGAACCCCGACGTACCATTGCTTGAGGGCAATGAGATTGGCAATGTAATTGATGTTGTGGACGACAGGCCTTTTCACGTACCAGTATACACCTGGATAGTAATCGGGATCTCTTTCGATGGGGTACCTACCCAGCAGAAGTTTGCCTCCCTTAAAGACATCTCTTCGATATACCACGCCTGCGGCTATGACTGTTCCGTATTCTACGCGTACAGGCCCCACCACACCTCCTTGCCCTCCAAGAAAGACAGGAGGTTGATTCAGCATTACACCGCGCGGCACATCACCAATCAAAGAAGGGGTGGCTTTATCCTGATTAGGGGTATAGTTGAAATGAATGTAAGAGCTGCCTACCTCACTATGATTCTTCCGACTTGTCCCCCCTGCCATGAAACAATCGCAGAAGTTGATAAGGCTCCCCAGAGTCACAAACGGGAACAGAATGGTTTGCTTGAGGCCCACCATATGGGCGCCATTGGCTTCTTCTTCAAGAATGCACCCATCTCGAACCTGAGCACCTGAGCCCATGTTAGCCTTTTCAAGAAATACAGACCTCCTGAAGAAACCACCTTTAAGTTCAACATTCGCCCCTATCTGGCAATCTTCCACGGTCACAGGCCCCTCGTAGCCAAGTTTCACGCCGGGCATGATCAAGGTTTTCTCACCAAAGATCTTGCAACCCCCATAAATGACGACGCCATCTCCTGCGATACGATCTAATGAGACGCCATCTCCCACCAGTACACTCTGGGGGTTAGGTATGATAGCCCCTTTTTCAAGAAGCCGTTCTATCTTGTCTGTTTGTTCAGAATGCATTAAGGCTTCCTTTCGTAAGGTTTCCACGTTGTGCTGACCGTGGCTGTTCTGTATGACTGCCGACACTTGTATATCAGGACACGAATGGCCCTTTTGGGCAGCTTACTATGAAAGATTGCCCTGTTGTCAAGCGGTTTTGCTTGCCCGGATCCACCGTCTGTCAAGTTTGCCGGAGATTGAAACTCTCAGACCTAAACGTCCGAGAGCTTCCCGGTAAGGAGTCTTTCTGATTTCAGATAGCTTCCCATACGCCCGACCTTCGTCGGGCGTATGGGAAGCAGGCCGGTCACGGCGGTGGGTGCGCCGACGTACTAAGGTACTTCAAGTGCCCACCAACAAAGAAGATCCGGTGAAATCGGCAGACCCGAAGGGCCAAAAAACCGAAGGAAAGAATAGCCTCGCAACTAACTCGGCAAGGTGACAGATTTCGACGGCCCCGCTCTAAGATAACCCGTTGCAATGGTATCGATTATTGTTGGTGCTTCGTTTTTTTGGCGGTGGATTTGGGCTTGTTCGCCTTGACACCTTCCCCTCAGTTCTGTTAGCCATTTACTCATTCGGTTCAACCGGTTTTGCTTGATAGGCTCCCACAGGTCATTTATATAATACAGTGGCACAGCAGAAGGCCGCTGGCCTCGCCCCCCAGTGGGCAGTCTACCCCGAGAGTTCCAAGAAAGGTGTTGGGAGGCACAAGATTTTGAAACAGACAACCGATAACCGTATGGCAAGACTCAGGGCCCGCCTCCAAAAGGAGGCTTTTGATACCTTATTGGTATTACAGGGCGAGAACCGACGCTACTTGAGCGGATTCACCGGTGAAGATGGTCAGTTTGACGAGTCTGCAGGTGCCCTTCTTATCACGCTTGAACGGCAGTTGCTTGTCACTGACTCAAGATATGAAACGCAAGCACGAATGGAAGCCCCCGGTTTTGAGATCTATCGCTGTAAAGAGAGCCTGGCTTCATCGCTCCCAGAAGTCCTGAGAATGTTTCGAACCGAGCGTCTCGCTTTTGAAAGTGCACGGGTATCGCAGTTGCAGTTCCAGAGATTTCAAGAACATTTGGACAAGGAAGCCCTCTCCGTATCTCTGGTCCCCACTGAGAATTTGGTGGAAGACTTACGCATGATAAAAGAACCTCAAGAGATAGAGGCTATAAAGGAGTCACTCGCTCTGTCCGAATCTGTGTATGAAGAGGTTGTTAACACACTGTGCCCTGGAACCACTGAAAAGGAGCTTGCCTGGGCCATAGAAAAGGGGCTCCGAGAGGCGGGCGCAGATTCGGTTGCGTTTCCTCCCATTGCTGCCTCAGGTCCAAACTCTGCCCTGCCCCATGCTGTCCCCACGGATAGAGCTATACAACAGGGTGAGCCGATCCTCTTTGATTGGGGCGCACGCCTTAACGGCTACTGTTCGGATATTTCACGTACAGTGGTGATCGGATCACCTGACGATACTTTCCATAAGGTCTACCACGTAGTAAAAGATGCGCAATCTATGGCAGTCGAAGCGATGAAGCCCGGTGTTAGCACTCAGGCCGTGGACAAGATTGCGAGGGATTATATTATTGCCAAGGGCTTCGAGGATTGTTTTGGCCATGCCCTGGGGCATGGTGTGGGATTGGCGACCCATGAAAGACCGCGTTTGAGTCCCATCCAGTCCATGAACCTGGAAGTGGGCATGGTCACCACTGTCGAACCAGGTATTTACATGCCCGGATGGGGAGGGGTACGGCTGGAGAATGTCGTGGTGGTAGTAGAAAGTGGGGCGGTGGTTCTGAACAGGCACCCGTTGTGAGGTCCAAGAAATAACAAGCCATCTCAGAAATGCGTCTGAGTCCCCATGGCGGCGTTGCGTGTCGACTCAAAATGCTCATCCCGCCGCGCGGCGGGACTGCGCCCCGTCCCGCGTTTGCTGAGAACCTTTATTTT
>JBEQLC010000116.1:0-6145 GCA_040326175.1 Desulfobacteria bacterium
GTTCCATGTGGTTATGGAAGGGCGTTTGGTCAGATTTGACCTTTTGGCAGGAAGACTTTCTGGCGGTAGTACTTCAACTCATCTATAGATTCCTTTATGTCCATTAGTGCTAGATGGGCCTTTTGCTTTTCGACGAGCGGCAACAAGGGGTACCATCTTTTAACCAGTTCCTTGATTGAGCTTACATCGATCATGCGATAGTGAAAAAAATCGTGGAGCGCTGGCATGTGCTTGGCCAAAAACCGCCGATCCTGCCAGATAGAATTGCCACATAGTGTAGATTCCCCTTCCCGACAGTGGTGAGAAAGAAATTCCAGTGTCTCTTGTTCAGCGCGCTGGCAGTCATAGGGAGAAGCGTTGGCTCTATCCGTCAGACCAGAAGCTTGATGATGCTTCATGCTCCACTCTTCCATGGCAAAAAGAATTTTCTCGGGGTGATTTATGGGTATGCTAGGGCCTTCAGCCACAATTTCCAGGTTATCATCGGTAACAATCGTGGCAATTTCTATTATGACGTGCTTTTCCGGATCCAGGCCGGTCATTTCCAGGTCTATCCAGACAAGGCGGTCGTTCATTTTAGCCCTTTCCTTCCCTACCTTACGAGACAGTCTCTAGACTGCTGATCAGGCAAGAGTCACTTTACGCGGCCAGTGAAAGTTTTTTCCCAATGAATCTTGACGGTTTTGTAAGAAGCCGTCAAGGTTGTCTTCCTTGAATCAGCCTGACGAACCCACTCTTATCAGCCAAGGTCGTCAGGTCTCCCAGGTCATCGATGTCGCCTCCCGCTATTTTTCTTAAGATTCTTCTCATAATCTTTCCGCTGCGCGTCTTCGGCAGGGCTTCAGTAAACTGTATCTTATCCGGTGTCGCAATAGGACCTATCTCTTTTCGCACCTGTTTGATTAACGACTTCCGCAAGTCATCTGATCCTTTGACTACCGCATTCAAAACCACAAAGGCATAGATCCCTTCGCCTTTTACGTCGTGGGGATACCCCACAACAGCGGCCTCGGCCACGGAATTGTGAGAGACAAAGGCGCTTTCAATCTCAGATGTTCCCATGCGGTGACCAGAGACATTGATGACGTCGTCCACGCGACCCATGAGCCAGTAGTATCCATCCTTATCCTTTTTGGCCCCATCCCCAGTAAAATACGTACCTGGAAATTGGCTGAAGTACGTATGTTTGAACCGTTCAGGCTCACCATAGACGCCCCGCATGATGCCCGGCCACGGCTTGGCAATTAAGAGATATCCACTCTCGTCTGATTTGCACTTCTTACCCTTATCGTTCACGATCTGAGGAACAACACCCGGAAAGGGGACCGTGGCTGAACCGGGCTTGGTGGGTATGGCTCCCGGAAGGGGTGAAAGAAGCATGCCACCCGTTTCAGTCTGCCACCATGTGTCCACAATGGGACACCGGCCCTTGCCAATGTGCTTGTTATACCATCTCCAGGCCTCTGGGTTGATAATTTCTCCCACACTGCCCAGCAGCCTCAGGCTGCTCAAATTATAGCGTTTAGGCCATGCATTGCCATGTCTGCCCAGTGCCCTGATCACAGTAGGCGCTGTATAAAAGATATTGACCCCATATCTCTGTACGATTTCCCAGTACCTGCCTGGATCAGGATAAGTCGGGATTCCCTCAAACATCACGCTGGTGGCTCCGGCACAAAGAGGGCCATAGACAATATAGCTGTGACCTGTAATCCATCCAATATCAGCCGTGCACCAGTACGTATCTTCGTCTCGAATATCAAAGACCCACTTGAAGGTTTGATGGGTGTAAAGGAGATAGCCTCCGGTTGTATGAAGTACGCCTTTCGGCTTTCCGGTAGACCCGCTGGTGTAAAGAATAAACAAAGGGTCTTCGGCATCCATAACGGCTGGATCACACTTGGTCTTGAGGTTTGTGTCAGACATTTCGTCGTGCCACCAGGAGTCTCTACCTCTTCTCATTTTCACACCAGTGCCAGTTCGCCGGACAACGATACAAGTCTTCACTTCAGGACAGTCAGTCAGGGCCTCGTCGGCATTTCGTTTCAAGGCTATCACCCGTCCTCCCCTGAAACCACCATCTGCCGTGATTAGCATCTTGGCCCTGCAGTCCCTTATGCGGCTTCTGAGCGAATCGGCGCTAAACCCACCAAAAACTATGCTGTGTATGGCCCCTATACGGGCACATGCCAGCATGGCGATGGGAAGCTCTGGGACCATGGGAAGATAGATTGCCACCCTGTCTCCTTTTCTTATGCCCTTTTGTCTTAAAACATAGGCGAATCTGCAGACTTCCTGATGGAGCAACTGATAAGTATAGATTCTATCTTCTCCGATCTTCTCTCCCACCCATATTAAGGCTGCTTTGTTCCTTCTCCACGAATCTAAATGACGGTCCAGGCAGTTAAAGGAGACATTGATCTTCCCTCCTTCAAACCATCGTATCTTTGCCTCATAAAAATCATAATCCAAGACCCTGGTCCACTTCTTGAACCACGACAACTCCTGAGCCTGTTCTGACCAGAAACCTTCCGGGTCGTCTACTGAACGCCTGTAAATCTCGCGATATGCTTTCAGGCTCTTAATACGTGCCCTTTTCTTGAAATCCTTTGGTGGAGGATATATTTCTTTTGCCGGGCTACTAGATCCGGTGGCTTTCTTCCGCATCGTTATTTCCTCCTTTGTGGCCTTATCTTTAAAAAGGGAAATGCAGTCCTTTCGAGGGCACGCACAACCTTCTGAATCTCTGTTTGTGCCTTTTTCTTAAGGTTGTCAGGCAAGAAGTGAGGTCTGTCGCTCAAAGAGGAAAGGCCGTCACCCCAGAACACTCCTCCAAAAGCTGCAAGGTCTTCTTCGTTAGGTCCCATATGATTCATGGTCGCCCATGCCAATGTCCAGGTGCGTGCAATGTTTTCCCGAACATAGCCGCCTCCCCCCAATGCCAAAAGTTTTGGGGAGACTTGCAGAATAGTCTGCAACGCCTGGCTGACCGAACCGTTCGTCAACTGCAAAGAGGAAAAGGGATCTGAAAACAACACGTCAGCACCGAGCACTGCCACCACCACGTCCGGCTGAAAAGCTTGTGCTATTGGCAAAAAGATTCGATCAAAGGCCCATAAGAATTCCTCATCACCGGTATTTTCCGGCAGAGGGACATTAATAGCATACCCCTTGGCACGCCCATGCCCGACTTCGCTTGCAAACCCTGTTTTGAAAGGGTAAAGAGTGTGGCCGCTTTCGTGAAACGATACTGTCATCACCTTGCTGGTCTTGTAAAAGGCTGCTTGAACCTGATCACCATGATGGGCATCGATATCTATGTAAAGTATGCGTCTTCTTCGACGCAGCCAATTCTTGATGGCAAGGACGATGTCATTGATGTAACAGAAGCCGGCGGCAAAATCCGTTCCCGCATGGTGAAACCCTCCAGTAGGGCTGAACACAATGTCGGCCTTGTCTTGGTCTATGAGCTCGGCCCCCAGAAGTGTGGCTCCCGCTGCCAGGGCATGATAGTCGTACACGCCTTCGAACACAGGGCACTCAGTCGTTCCCAGTCCGTGCCTTAACCATTCTTCATCAGGCTTGCCTTGATTTGCCTTCTTGAGAAGGCTGATATATTTCTTGGTGTGAAAGCTTAGAAGTGCCTCGGGACGGGCGGGCTTGGGGGCATGAATTTCTGTGGAATCGCGGTCAAACAGTTGTAGTCTATTGCATAGTTGATACGTCACCTCACTTCTGTCAAAGAGCCAAGGATAACCTTTGTAGGCTTTGAACTTGGAAAATTCTTGGCTATATATAAAAGCCGTCCGAACAGGCATCCGAGTCCTATTTCTTGCAAGCTCTTGGACGAGTGGTTCTCCGGGGCCTCAGGCACAATTCCATGTCACGGTCTCGATCAATTCCGCCACGTAAGACAAACCCCACCTTCTCAAATACTCTAATGGCCCGGGTGTTAGCTGCACGGACCGTCACCACGACCTTCTCACATCCGGACTGCTTGGCAATCGTTTTCATCGCGGTTGACAACGTTGTCCCAATACCACAGTCTCGGAACCCCTTACGGATGAAGATCAAGTACTCTGGACAGGAAGGGGTACAAGAGAGGTCAAGGGCGGTGTGGCCTACAGGCTGGTTTTTGTGTATGGCTAAAATGTTGCACAGATCAGATATCATATAATGGAGCCATCTGAGTCGAACCTGATCATCAGGTGGTGGTAATCCGGACTCGAGGCCCTTGGGTTCGAAGGTATCGTACATCTTTTTCAAACCTTCGAAATCCTTGTCCTCATAGGCTCGCACGTGAATGAGCCGTCCCTGCTTATCGTGTATTTGAGTCGGCAGAGCCCCAGACCACCATTCTTTCTGCCCAGCACAGCCCATTTCGTCGTGAACCTCAAACCCTGTTATTGAGGTACAAGGTTAAGCTTCTCATAAAGCTTCTTGAAATCAAATACCTGGTCCACCAGATTCATGCCATGATCCATTTTTACTCTCTTCTCCAGCTTGCTTTGTCCAACCATGGCTTCCACCTTCTTGGCCACTGTGTATGTGTCATCCCTGGTGACCAGAATCGGCACACCTTTTGCCTCGGCCCTTGCAATGATAGTATCGTTCGGGTAGAGGTTCCCAGACAGCACTAGACATCTGACTCCATTTTCGATGGCCACAAGCTGGATATCTGTCCGATCGCCACCCACGATAATCCCGGCGGCAGGGCTTTTCAGCACGTAGCTTATGAACTTATCCACCTGCATGCCTCCCACCAGGAAGTTCTCCGCTAACCCATCGAGGTTATCCTTACCGCAAACAACGTCTGCGCTTAGGTGGGTAGCGAGCTCGCTTACCCCGATAGACCCTAACAACTTATCTTCGGGTACCGACCCGTAATGTTCCATTTTCTTACGATTCAGGAAGGGTGAAACGAGTCCCTTTATCTCCTCCAAATCCACCGAGTTCACTTTATTGAATACAACGCCAATCATGGGATCGCCTATTAGATTCTTTAGCTCCACAAGGGCATCGATACACACATCACATGCGTATCTTTCCATAAACAGCGCGTAGGCATTCAGCAGTTTGATGAGTCGTATACCAGAGACACCAAGGGAACTGCCCTCGCTAAAACTGTTGTCAGAACCTACCACCACCACATCCTTCTGCTCAGATATCTTTTCAAAAGCATCTTTGATCTTTTTCTCCAACCCTGTAATGTCCTTTTCGAAGTTTTGCATGATCAGATCCCGAGTGATGACTACAGGGCAGACAAGTTCTATGGGATCATCAAACTGAAAGAGGCTGTGAGTCAGCCAAGCGGCCCTGTCCGTGACAACATTATCCACTTTGACAGGAAAATGTCCCAAGGGTTTGAAATAGCCGACTTTGAAACCATCTTTCCTTAGCCGGTGAATCAACCCTATGGTTAGCAATCTCTTGCCAGTGTGTCTTTCAGTGGAGGTAATGTATAAAGCACCCATGATGTCTCCTTTCCTCAACAGTAAATAATGCCGAAAGCACCGCTAATATAGACTACAGGTAAACTCATCACACTCTTTCTCAGCCAAAACCTCAAACGCATAGAGAATCCTTCTCTCCTTTGCCAATCGTTCTTCAGAAAGGGTTTCGAAGCTGACTGTGGGTAACCTTTGCAGGGCCTCCGCCTTTGAAGGGATCTTCTCAAGCCCCTCAGCTATTATATCGCCGGATCTGGTTTCAAGCACCTCCGCTCCCTGACCGTTTGTCACCACAGTAAACGGCACTTCATAACCTTCGACAAGCCTAGCCGCAGCTAACGCAGGCCGCTCTCTAGTTACCAGGGAGCCAGGCCCAAAGATGACAATCATGAAAGACTTGTCTCCTACCTTGATCACGAAGTTTACCGTGAAAACACCCCTGTTGCCATCCACATCGAGCGTAACCTGTCGTCTCACCTGTATCTCGGCTTTTGAATACCCCTTCTTCTCTACGAGAAACCGTGCAATCTTCTGCCTGGCCCTTTCGTCGATGGTATCGACGAGGGTTTCGCCCGTTATGAAATCGATCGTTTCCCCCAAGATGAGTTCATGTGGACACATTCTTGGTCACCTGTTGAAGAGTGGGGTTTGTGGATATGGGCAATCTGAGAGCTGGAAAAGAGCCCCAATCCGGC
>JBEQLC010000117.1:0-6125 GCA_040326175.1 Desulfobacteria bacterium
TGGTAATTAACGCGTAAAATTCGAAGCACGAAATCCGAAATCCGAAACAATCACCAAAATTCAAATTTTCTAATGTTCTAAAGAGGTTCGTAATGTTTTGGTCATTCGGATTTGTTTCGTGCTTCGGTATTCGAATTTCGGATTTTCAATATCGTCTCCGTGGGTCCTGTACGGCCTTGGGAATTATGTAACTTATTCATGGGACGCAACACCAGCACCGATGGGTTCACGGCTGGCCGCCCAGGAAATGGAACACTATCTGCCCCAATACGATATACGTGATCATTGTCATGACGATGGCCAACACGGCACGATAGACTCTTGTTGGAAACGCATAACTGAGACCCCAGGCAATCAGATAAAGCCGATAAAACTCAAAGACAAGGCCGACCATCGGAATCCATGTTACCAGGTTCACCGCGGCTGCATAGGCATTTACCCTGAAGACTGCTTCGTAGGTTCCTGATTCTTTGAAAATCTTTGTGATGAAAAGAAAGAGAATGCCCGCTGTAAGAAAAGGCATGGCTATGCCGTATGCGATGTTCCGGACGACTATAGTTTGATCCCTAACAGAGAGGGCGACAAAGAGGGTATGGATGAGCACACAGCAGACGAGGTAAAGGGTCGGATTTCGTAGCCCCCCGTCTGTTCTCATCTTCTGGTAGAAAAGTCTTGGCGAAAGCAAAATCGTCTTTGCAATACTAAAAAGACTGCTCAGAAAGTTTCCCGGCACAAAGTCGTACTGAGCGTCTTGCTCTTGGGATGTTGCTGGGTCCGCCATCATGCGAGTTCAAAGTCGGTAATGTAGATATTGTGTTTTTTCTCTTGTGCAATGGTTGAAGTCGGACTCCCCCCATAGTCGTGGCCTGGCCAGATAATCGTATTATCGGGAAGGGAAAGTATCTTTTCTTTAATGGATTTCAGCATGGTTTCAAGAGAGCCTCCCGGCAAATCGGTTCTCCCGACCGCTCCCACGAAAAGCGTATCTCCAGTGAAAAGGTTGTTTTCCACGGACAGGCAAATGCCTCCGGGGCTATGGCCCGGGGTGTGAAGCACGGTGAGTTCACTGTGTCCGAACGGGATAATATCCCCGTCGTTTAGGAGGACATCTGCAGGAGGAGATGGCGTGAAGCCCATCTGTATGGCCATGGCCCCACCTTCAGGTGAATTGAAGACGCGATCGTCTTCGGCATGCATGTATATCTTTGCTCCGGCCTGCCCCTTGATTTTGCTGTTTCCGCAGGAATGGTCAGGATGGCCGTGAGTATTTACCACAGATTCTATGGTAAGACCCAAGTCCCGGGCAGTTTCGAGAATGCGCTCTTCGTCTCCTGCCGGATCGATCAACAGCCCCATATGGGTCTCTTCGCATCCCAGGATATAACAGAATACCTCCATAAACCCCACTGTCAGCTGTTTGATGATCATTCTGTTACTCCTCCTCAACCGGCACGATCCAGCCAAAAGGGTCTTCGGAGCGACCGTATTGGATATCTGTTAGGGCGTCATAGAACTTTTGGGCCATGGGACCAACCTTGCCGTCTCCGACGGTCAACACGTTGTCCTGCCAGGCGAGATGACTCACAGGGGAGATTACCGCAGCCGTGCCAGAACCAAAGGCCTCCTGAAGAGAGCCATCCTTATGGGCTGACATCACCTCGTCGATGGTGATGGGACGTTCTTGAACGGGGAGATCCCAGTCTTTGGCCAGGGTCAGGACCGAGTCGCGTGTGATGCCAGGAAGTATACTCCCCCCAAGATTTGGTGTAACCAGCGCTCCGTTGATAACAAAGAGAATATTCATTGTCCCCACCTCTTCGACGTAGCGCTTCTCAATAGCGTCGAGCCAGAGTACCTGGGTGTACCCGGCCTTCTTGGCCACCTCGGCCCCATACAGACTGGCTGCGTAGTTGGCCGCCGTCTTGGCCTCGCCCGTGCCTCCGCGGACCGCCCGGACGTATTCGTCGGTCACCCATATCTTTACGGGATTGAACCCCTCCGGATAATAAGCGCCCACCGGTGACAGGATAATGAAAAGACGGTAAGTGTTGGAAGGGCGCACACCCAGATGCGCGTCCATGGCGACAACGGTGGGGCGAATGTAAAGAGAGGTCTCAGGCGCCCCGGGGACCCATGCTTTGTCAATGGCGATGAGTTTTTTCAGAGCATGCAGGAGAAAGGCCTCATCAGCTTCCGGGATGCACACCAGCTTTGCCGAATCATTCAACCTTGACATGTTTCGCTCCGGCCGGAAAAGCTGGATCTTTCCGGTGCTGGTCCGGTATGCCTTCAACCCCTCAAAGATGGTCTGACCATAGTGGAGAACCATGGTGGCTGGATCCATCATGATCGGGGCATATGGTTCTATGCGTGCGTTATGCCAGCCCTGCTCCGGGTCGTAGTCCATATTGAACATGTGATCTGTGAACAGTTCCCCAAATCCCAATTTCGAATCATCCGGAAGCTGCTTAGGCTTTTCAGTCTTTGTGATCTTGAGGTGCATCTCTATCATTCCTTCCTTTTCTTGGGGTATTCGCCTGTCACATCTATTGACGCTGTACCTAAACTTGCCGGAAAAAGCAATCCAAAGGAGGTTTTGTGAAAGGATTGAGCCGTTCGAGTGAAGCCTCCCCGCCCTTCCGGGCGGGGCTTCCCGGTAAGGAAAAGGGACATTCTTGTATAGCTCCCCTCGACCCCGCCCTTCCGGGCGGGTGTTCTGCCGTACGGCAGCACTTCGTGCGCGGGGAGCACGCCGGTCATAGCTTCCACAATGACAGCCCTGTTATGTCGTCGTATTCTCTTTCCAGGGGCTTGCCCCGAAGTTCCCGTATGTATATCTCTGCTGCATAGACTATGGTTTCTGAAAATATGTGCCCACCTATCGTCTGACCGTTCATATCAGCTAACACAGCATGAGCATGCGCGGTAATGTTGCCATCCTTGAGTGAGACATTGCCTGTGCAATTGACGATTTCAAGCGGTTCCTCTTTTTTGCAGGTAACGTATACCTGCTGATTCTGGTCATAGGAACCCAACGTGACCGACATAACAGTTCCTATGACAGAGAATACGCCAGTTTGAATCGAATTGTGCACACAGAAGTCTTCTATGGTCTTGACTAGATCCTTGCCGTGCGGCAACCTTCCCAGCATGCAGCGCCCTGCTTCAAAGGTTGCATGGCTTGTCATATTCATAGGGGTAGAGCCTCCTTCTGTACACGTTTGGCCCCAGTAAATCGGGACAGAGGGAGCTTTAACACAACCAAATAACACATTTGGCAAGTAAATCAAGCTAGATATCTTCAATATTGACTCTACTCCGCTGCGATGTTAAAAGTTGGGAGGAATCTCTGTCTTCAGATCATTTGGTGGGTATAGCTACAAATGATTGACCCTTGAACGTTTTACTTGTTTTCAAACCATCATGGATGCCAAAGCAATAAAGAAAGTCCTGGAATCGGTCTCGCGCGGTAGTTTGACCACGGACCAGGCCCTTGAACAACTGAAACGGCTCCCCTTTGAAGATCTCTCCTATGCGTGTGTGGATCACCACAGGTCATTGAGAAAAGGCTTCCCGGAAGTGATTTTTGGGGAGGGGAAATCAATAGAGCAGATCTTGGGTGTCATGGAGGCGATGGTTGATCAGCAAGATACCGTTATGATTACCCGGGTCTCTGCAGACAAGGCCGAGTCTATCATCGCAAAATACCCCAAGGCTGTCTACCATCCAGACGCCCGCATGCTGGTCCTTGAGTCGAAACCCATAGAGCCTGCGGCAAAAGGGCTGATTATGGTGATTGCCGCCGGCACTTCAGACCTCCCAGTAGCCGAGGAGGCTCTCGTTACAGCAAAGACCATGGGCCATCGGGTGGAAAGCCTTTACGACGTGGGGGTGTCGGGTATCCATCGGCTTATGCAGCATGAGAAGTTCTGGACCGAGGCTTCGGTCTTTATCGTGGTGGCCGGTATGGAAGGAGCTCTTCCGAGCGTGGTGGCAGGTCTTGTTGATAAGCCGGTCATCGCCGTCCCCACCAGTATCGGCTACGGGGCGAGCTTTGGCGGAATCAGCGCTCTTCTGGGCATGCTCAACAGTTGCGCTTCCAACGTGAGCGTCGTGAACATAGACAACGGCTTTGGAGCAGGCTATGTGGCATCCACGATCAATGCCCTGGCAAATTCGTCTTGAAGCTCAGAATGCTCGACTCCTGCCCTTTCAGCTTTCAGCTTTGAGCTCTGAGTTTTCATTAAGGAGCCATTCTACGGCAGTCATCAGGTCATCTGCCACGTGATCCGGCTTAATGTCTGCCTCTTGGCAAAGATGCTCGGCCTCTTTGCCGTGGCCAGTTCTTACCAGGATGACCCTTCCGCAGCCCGCTCTTCGTGCGCACCCGATGTCTTTGAAGCTATCCCCGATCATGCAGGTGCTGGAAAGGTCCAACCCATAATCGGCCTGTGCCCGGTATATCAGCCCAGGCTCCGGTTTACGGCAACCGCAACCATCTTCAGGGACATGGGGACAATAATAGACTGCTTCTATGCTGCCGCCGTGGTCAACCACAGCGCGTGTCATCTTCTCGTGGATTACTTTGAGCCCTGCCTCTGTGACCATTCTTCGGTTGATGACGGATTGATTCGTCACCAGAATGATGTGGTAGCCATTGAGCCTTAAGAGCTTGAGGGCATCGAGGCTCTTTGGAAGGAACTCGAACTCAGACCAGCTTTTGACATAATCGCGACGATCCTTGTTTATGATACCGTCCCTATCCATAAAAACAATCTTCAAATTTTCACACCTTTTATGAATAAATACTTGACAACGTTTTAGATTTAAGGCATAAAAGCCGCTATCTGGTCAAGTTGTTTTTCAAAAGAATAGAATCTCATCGGCTTGAAAGGGGTGTACCAGATGGCCTTGACCAAAGACAAAATCATCAACGAAGTTTACACGAAGCTTGGTTTTAGAAAGAGCGACGCCCGCCAGGTGGTTGAACAGCTTTTGGAAATCATGAAACGGACCCTCCAGGATGGCGAAGACCTCCTGATCAGCGGGTTTGGGAAGTTCGTGGTTAAGGAAAAGAAGGCCCGACGGGGCCGCAACCCCCAGACACGCCAAGACTTGCAGCTACGCGCCAGAAGGGTCGTTGTCTTTAAGACCTCAGGCATATTGAGACAGAAGATTAACTCTTAGTAGCGCAACAATTGTTTTGTTCGTAGAATATTGCTGAGCAGGATCTGTCTCCCAAGCCCCCAACCAGGCAGCAACAAACACCGAATCAGCGAAAGACCACTAACGAGCCACGACCATAGCATCCGAGTATCCAACAGCCTCCAACATCTTTTCATACTCTCTTGCCTTATCGAGCTTCTCACACCTTCCGACCCGGACACGATAGAAGGTTGAGCCCTCGGGGCTTTCGTATAAAACGATGTGGGCATCTTCGTATGCAGGTGCCAGTTTGTTCCTAAGCCTGACGGCGTTTTCTTTGTCCTTGAAAGCCCCAACCTGGACCGTGAAGTCCCCCACAGAATAGTCCCGGGGGACAAGTGAGAGTTGGACCTTTCCATTAACCTCACGTTCCTCTACTGACCCCAGGGCGATGATCTCTACCGGCGCTGTACCAGGCCCTATCAGGTCTATCCGTTTTGCGGCTTCATAAGACAGATCGATGACCCGGCCCCGTACAAAGGGCCCCCGGTCATTTATACGCACGTCGACCATTTTATTGTTATTCAGGTTATGAGTCCTGACATAGGTGCCCAGGGGGAGGGTCCTATGGGCTGCTGTCAAGGCATGCATATCATATATTTCGCCACTCGCTGTCTTTCGGCCATGAAACTTCTTGCCATACCAAGAGGCCATTCCACGTTCCCTGAAGCCGCGGGCATGTTTCAGGGGCTGGTACCAATGTTGGCCAATCCTATACGGCTTGGGATAGCCTGGTGAGGGTGCGGGCCTCTTTTCGGTTGTAGCGCAGCCCAGCAAGAAGGATAAGAGGCAGATGCAGGCGATGAGTGGCAGGTCTGAGAGCTTAACTAGTTTCCATCCATAAATGGCCCTTTTTACGATGAGCGGCGTTCTCCGCGGGTTTGCGCCTGCGGCTTTTGAAGAGGCCGTCTGCGGAGTAC
>JBEQLC010000118.1:0-6089 GCA_040326175.1 Desulfobacteria bacterium
GTTGGGGTGGTGTAAATCCTCATGACAAGGTCATTATGCAGGAAAACAGCTCTGTAAAACATCTTTCTGGAGATTTACTTCATTACTCCTATTACACGATCAGGGAAAATATCTCTCAGATTAACAATTTCTCTGACATTGCTGCACAGGCTGCGTACGAGATGGGAGAAAAAGCTAACGTAGTCTTAGACATCGCCCTAAACCCAATATTCACCTTCTTAAAGAAATATTTTCTTAAATTGGGCCTTTTGGACGGCTATTACGGTCTTGTAGTTTCAATAAATTCAGCGTATTTTAGATTTCTTAAGTACGCAAAGCTACGAGAGCTGAATAAGAAAGGTAGCCAGGAGGTCTAACCCAAGTCTCCCATCCTAAGTCTCATTAGGTCTATCTTAAAGCTTCCTCATAAAGGTCCAGGATATCTGTGAGATTGAATATAGAAAAGCAGGAAAACCGGAGACCGCAAAAACGAGAGGGCTCTGCCAACCGGTTCAGAGCTTTCGTCGCAAGTATACCGGAAAAGCACATTGCTAATGCTGGAAGATTTCTGGGTGTTCTCGCCTACATCCTCGATACACGTCATCGGCGCATTGTAAAGCGCAACTTGCAATTCACCCATCCTCAATGGTCCCAGGGAAACATCCAAAAACTCTGCAAGCGTGTCTTTCAAAACACAGGAATTACTTTTCTACAAATTTGTCAAATGACCCGTTTTTCCCGAGAAGACATACTGCGCAATGTCCGAATAAAGGGAGAAGAACACCTCCTTAATGCTATGAAGAGCCCGAAAGGCACTATCCTGATTTCAGGTCATTTAGGGAACTGGGAAATGGCTCCCCTGCTAATTTCTTGTTATATCAACAAACCACTGGTATTGGTGGCCAGAGAAATGCAGTCTAAGGCACTCGGTCGTTGGATTCATAGACTTCGGGGTCGTTTTGGAAATATTGTAATAGATAAGAAAGGGGCATTGCCTATAATGACTCAGGCACTTCGCCAAGGAAAAATGGTGGGATTATTGATCGACCAGGGAACCAAACTCTCAAGAGGGATTGAAGTCAGTTTTTTCAGCCACACTACTACCTCGACTCTCGCCCCTGCTTTGCTGGCCAGACGATGTGGTAGCCCAGTCTTGCCGGTTTTCTGTATCAGGGAAGCAGGCGCCGGCCTCACTTTGGTCATAGGCGCACCCCTTAGCCTGAAGAGAACAGACGACTTTCGTGCTGACTTAAAGGCAAACACACAGATTATGACCTCAGCTATCGAAAGGGCCGTGAGAGCATATCCGGAGCAGTGGCTTTGGTTTCACAAGCGGTGGAAACGACACCATCCCTACCTGTATCCAGAAGATATAGCGAGACGACAACGCCGCAAAGAGAGAAACAGAGCGAGGTCAAATCATGGGTGATACCTTGGGCCTTGCACCGAGGTGCGTCGAGATGTGATCGCCGGGCATCCCATTGCAAAAGAGGTTCGTCTGTGGTTTTAATCGCCATATAGCTATGAAGGTACTACATCTGCTGAGCAATTCCAAGTGGACCGAACGATCTGAGCCTGCCGTGGACTTGGCTCTAGCTGAAGAAAAGTTGGGGGCTCAGGTGACGTTCGTTTGCGGGTGTTGGCCTGAGGGGGCTGAAAACAGTGTGCCCTTTAATGCCCGACAAAAGGGACTCGGCTCAGTAATACCGCTTGAGATGCCTAAGCATTTTAGCGTCTTTTCTGCCTGGCGGGATATTGGCAAGCTGCGCCGACTTGTGGCCGATTTCAGACCAAACGTCATCCATTGTCACATGTCTAACGCTCACCTCATGGCAAGCATGGGTAGCGGCAGGTTCAAGCACAAGCCTCCACTGGTTGTCAGGAATTGTTATGACCCATATGGTCCTAAGAGTGATCTTAGGTCTAGATTTCTGTTTAGACGCTGTACGGACGGACTCATTGTGATCAGTGGCACAGCCAAAGACAATGCAATGAGGAGATACGGGTTTCCTTCCCATGCCATTCTGGTGGCGGAGCCGGGAATAGATTTGAAACGCTTTTCTCGTGACAGGAAGATGTCCGAAGGCAGGGAAGATTTTGGCTTGAAGAAGGAAGAGCACTTCGTCATTGGTGTCGTGAGCAGGATACGGGAGAGTCGGCGTATCGACGTTGCCTTGGACTCTGTGAGAATCCTTGCTAAGGAATTTCCGCAGTTACGTTTGCTGTTGGTGGGGCGTGGGCGTCCGGGGGCAGTGGAGAAGGTAGTGAGACAACCTGCGATGGGAATGGGAATTGCTGACAGAGTGATCCTGGCAGGGTACTGCCGCTATGATAGGCTTGTGGCCGCATACCGGGCCATGGATGTGCTGGTCTATACTATGCCGGGAACGGACAAATCGTGCCGGACCGTGAGGGAAGCTATGTCGTCCGGAGTGCCGGTCATTGCGTCGAGGATCGGATTTCTGCCGGAACTGATAGAGGATGGCGTGAATGGCCGTCTCATGGATTTGTCTTCGGAGAGTCTGGCGGACATTCTTTTGGGCCTAATGAGAGATCGCAAGAAACTGGACACAATGGCGCGTCGGGCATCCGAAACAGCGCAACAAAGGTTTTCTACGGCCCTTCAGGCAGAGAGAACGTTGTCCCTTTACAGGAGACTGCTGGACGGAAAAGGACAGTAACCGGTTTTATATCCAGGGCAAATCACAAGCTTGTGAACACGTGCCGTGATCAAGTTGATCATGATTACCATCAGAAGATGTTCGACGTGATGAGGTGGCTTGTTCATGAGGAGTTCCTGGATTGACAAAAAACAAAAAGGAGGCTAAAGAGTCCCTTTCAGACTGCAAAACACGTTCTCGGAAACTCTCAGGGGCTTACCACGCTTTAATAGCCCTATTATTCGTCATATTTTGACAACGAAAAGAGGTACAATTCAATGAATATTTGTGTGGTTGGCGTCGGGTATGTCGGGCTCGTCACGGGAACCTGTTTTTCCGAGTTTGGCCTGCGGGTAAGTTGTGTAGCTAAGGACAAATCAAAGATTGACCAACTGAATCAGGGCAAGGTCCCAATTTACGAGCCCGGACTTTCAGAACTGGTTGGTAAGAATCTGAAGGAGGGGCGCCTTTCGTTCACGACAGACATCGAAGAAAGCGTTCGAAACGCCCTGGTGGTTTTTATTGCTGTGGGCACTCCATCCGACGAAGAGGGAAGTGCTGACCTGAGGTATGTGGAGGAGGTAGCCAAATCGATCGGGCAGACCATGAACGGGTATAAGGTGGTGGTCACAAAGAGTACGGTGCCGGTGGGTACCGGGAGGCTGATCGAGTCGATTATCAAGGAAAACCAGGCAGAACCCTGTGCCTTTGACGTGGCTTCGAATCCTGAATTCTTGCGAGAAGGCTCTGCCATAGAAGATTTCATGCGCCCTAACCGGATCGTGATCGGTGCAGAGAGTGAACAAGCTATCGCTATCCTTGAGGACCTTTACAATCCCCTCTATCTGATTGAGACTCCATTTGTGATTACCGACATAGCAACGGCGGAGATGATTAAATACGCCTCAAACGCCTTCTTGGCCACAAAGGTGTCCTTTATCAATGAGATGGCCACCATTTGTGAGAAAGTTGGTGCTGATGTGCACAAAGTCGCCAGGGGCATGGGTCTTGACAAGCGGATTGGTCCCAAGTTCTTGCATCCTGGCCCGGGTTTTGGCGGATCATGTTTTCCAAAAGACACCAAGGCCGTCAGTCAAATTGCCAACAAGAGCGGATATGAGTTTAAAATCGTTAATGCCGTAATCAAGGTCAATGATGAGCTCCCAGGGATAATGGTCGAAAAGATTGTCTCGGCTGTTGGTGGGGATTTGAACGGTGTAACGATCGGGATGCTTGGGTTAACCTTTAAGCCGAATACAGATGATATGCGGGACTCGCCCACCGTTCCTATTATTATTGGCCTACAGGAGAGAGGTGCAAAGATCCAGGCCTATGATCCAGCCGGAATGGAGCAAGCCAAAGAGTATCTTCAGAATGTCGACTACAAAGAAGATTTGTACGCAGTCGGTGAAGGGGCTGATGCCTTGGTCATTGCCACTGAATGGAACCAGTTCCGTAATATTGACTGGGATCGGATGAAAAACCTTTTGAAACAGTCGATCGTTGTAGATATTCGGAATATTTATGAGCCCCAGCGGTTGCGCAACTTAGGATTCCACTATACGAGTGTGGGGCGGCCCTGAGCGTTAACATCTATCATTAATGCCCATGAGCATTCCCCGCAAACCTGAGCTCGCTAAATTAGTTGTCAGTACCTTCATGCAGGACAAGCACCTCTTTCAGGAAGCTGTCCGCGTTTTGTCCGAAGCTTTCGGATCAGTTGACATGGTGAGCCCCTGGCTCCCTTTCGATCAAACCGATTATTACACTGCTGAGATGGGTGCCCCCCTTTTCAGACGGTTTATCAGTTTCGATAAGTTGATTCAGCAAGACGACCTGGCTGATATCAAGCGTCATGCCAACGATCTAGAGAGTCAGTTTTCAAAGCAAAGGAAACGTCTTGTTAATATCGATCCGGGATACATGCTGGCCGCGCGCTTTGTGCTTGCAACCAGCAAGAACTTCACTCACCGTATTTATCTGCGAGCAGGTATCTATGCGGACCTAACCTTGATTTACCAAAAGGATCGTTTTCGTCCTCTGGACTGGACCTATCCTGATTATGCGGGGGAGACCGTAATCAACTTTCTGCAGTCTATTAGAGAAAAATATATGTTTCAGCTGGGACAGCCAGAAGAAAAAGTGTCTAAGGTGCCTAAAGTGAACTAAAATGCCTAAAGTTGGGCATAACATTTTCTTATCCCCTCTTCAAAAAGGAGAATCCGTTTTTGTTCGTCGTTGAGACTCGTATCAATAAATAATGACGTAAAGGCATTCATCCTTAACTTTAGTCATTTTAGGCGCTTTAAACTTTACAAGCTGTTTCAAAATCTCAGATCGCGTTCGAGGGCAAGGCGAAAGGCGATGAAAAAGCGCAGCGTACACGGGGAGTACGTGAGCATTTTGAAGAGGCTTTCAACACAGCCGTCGGGGGTGAGATGGGGTTTTGAAATGGCTTGTAGGCACTTTCAATCCATGGTGACACTATGATTAAAAGCATGACTGCCTTTGGCAGGGCGGAAAAGAAAGTCGACGGTCGTACACATACGGCGGAGATACGTACCCTCAACGGACGCTATCTGGAGATCTCAGTGCGCGCGCCTCGACAGCTGATGCCGCTTGAGGAGCGCGTTAGGAAGCTGGCGGCAACCAGGATCTCACGAGGTCGTGTCGACGTCTTTATTAGGGTAAAGAACGGTTCTGAGGCGGTTTCCGAAATTGAGGTGAATCTTCCCCTTGCAAAAGCATATCACAAAGCCTTGCTGGAACTTAACGAAGCCCTTGAAATAGACGAAAAGGTAGGGCTCCTTACACTCCTTGGGTTTGAGAGGATCGTTGTGGCTACAGAGCCCGAAGCAGATTTGGAAAGGACATGGGCGACCCTTTCATCGTGTGTGGGTGAAGCGTTAGAGGGTGTAGATGCAATGCGGGTGTCAGAGGGCAAAGCTATCTACCGCGATTTTCAGAAGCGTCTCCAGTCAGTAGAAGAGGGTTTGTTTCAAATAAAGGAGTTGGTCCCTACCGTATTATCTGAGTATCATAATCGTTTGAACGAACGGATGGCCATGCTCACGGAACGCAAGATTGAACTGGATCCAAACCGATTGGCACAGGAGGCGGCTTTTTTGGTTGATAAGGGCGATATTACAGAGGAGATAGTACGCGCTCAAAGCCATTTGAAACAGTTTCGCAGCATGATCGAATCAGAGGGGCCAGCTGGAAGGGCACTTGATTTTCTGCTGCAAGAACTCAATCGGGAAGTAAACACTATTGGTTCCAAGGGAGGAGACGCCCAGCTAGCCCACATGGTTGTGGGCCTTAAGAGTGAGCTTGAGAAGATAAGGGAACAGGTGCAGAACATAGAGTAGAAGCCATCTCAAAAACAATCTAAGTGCCCATGGCGGCGTTGCGAAACGGTTCAAAATGCTCACATACTACCGTGTATGCTCC
>JBEQLC010000119.1:0-6010 GCA_040326175.1 Desulfobacteria bacterium
CAGAGGGTATCACCCTTTACGATCGTGTAGTAGAGGCCTGACTCCAGTTTAACGGGCTCGCCCCCGGACTCCTGGGCATGAGCGTTGTTCAGGCAAAACAAGCCAACCCAGATACAGATACAGAAGAAGATTATTCTATGGGACATCTAAGTTCCTCGTGTGGTCGGGCAGCAAAGCCCCCGCTCTATTTATGGTGTAAGGAGACCAGAGAGGCAAATGACCAGTATAAATACCAGCCCGTACCGAAGATATTCTTTTTTCATTTAAGGCTTACCTCTTCAAGGTCTACGATCGTTGGCGTAATAAAGACCAGTAACTCCTTCCTTGAATCCGTCTTGAGTCGGTTCTTGAAAAGCCATCCCAGGACAGGTATTTTCCCGAGTCCCGGGATGGTACTCTCTGAGGTCCCTTCGTCTTCCGCAATGATTCCCCCGATCACGACGGTATCGCCATTGTTGACCAGAAGTTCCGTGGTTACTTCTTTCTTGCTAATCGCAGGTTGACCCAGAACGGAAATACCGGGGTCGGGCGCATCTTTTGTGGCATTGATAACCATGGAAATACGATTATCCATCGTAATATGCGGGGTGACTTCGAGTGATAAGACAGCGTCCTGGAATGTAACGGCGACGGTCCCTTCGTCCGAAGTCTGATACGGGATCTGTGTGCCCTGCTTGATAATGGCTGCCTTGTTATCCAGGGTGAGAACCTTTGGAGACGATATGATTTTTCCGACTCCTCGCGATTCCATGGCCTGGAGGCTTGCATCAATGGTCAATTGTGTTGAACCACCACCCAGTCTGGCGAACATAAAGTCTAAAGCGCCTGTCGCCGACGCAGCGGGCAGATTCACTGCCATGTTATTTGCTAATCCACCGGAGAACCCGTAGTCGCCTCCCAGGACGTGGGAGTTAGGCGTTATCTGGTTGAAACCCCACTGGATCCCGAATTCCCGACTGAAATCTGCGCGTGCTTCCACAATCCGTGCCTCAATTATGACCTGCCTTGTGACTACGTCGAGCTTTTTGATGACCTCGCCGGCGCGCTGTATGGCGTCCCGGACGTCTGTCATGATAATCATGTTGGTCCGTTCATCAACAGTGACCTTTCCCCGGTCAGTCTTGACCTCATTTAGGTGAGCTTGAACGGCGCTTGCTGTGGCGTAGTTGATGGGGATATATTCTGTGACTAATGGGGCGGCCTCCCGCTCCGCTTCCTTGGTTTTCTTCTCAGCCGCCTTTTCCGCCTCAATTACGGCATGCGGGGCGATACGTACTATATTACCCTCCACAGAGACTCCCAGCCTGTTCATCCTCGTGACCAGATCCAGGACCTGATCCCAGGGGACCTGATCAAGCTTTAACGTTACCTTTCCTTGAACATCACTCCCTATGATAAAATTCTTCCCGCTAATCTCGTGCAGGATACGAAAGACATTGCGAATGTCGGCATCCTGGAAATCGAGCGATATCTTCTGTCCTGTATAGACCTTCCCCGTCTCGGCTGAGACAACCTCTTCGGGCGGTGCTGCGGCCACTTCTGTGAGTACTGCCTCGGTCTCTCTCATCACCTGCTGCCATTTGGGCATCTCCGCATCCGCCATGGGTCTGGGCGGCACGGTGGAAGGCTCAAAGTCGACAAAAAAGCCGGTATCTTGCTGCTCGACTCTGTAAGGGACCTCCTCCCGGAGTTCGATGGCTATGAGGGCTATGTCTCCCATCTGTGCCGTTTGCACCGGCACAACCCGATCAACCGCGCTTTTGAATCGTGTGGTGATGAGAGGGCGCTTTTCAAATCTGGGGATTCTTGCATTAAAGAGCTTTAAAAGGACCCGCTTGGGTGAGGGCCTCAGTGTCTCGTACATGACCTTCCTGGTGGTCTGCACAATAACGCGCGACTTCCCCTGTTCCATCATGAGAAAGTCGACCCGTTTTACCAACGCCGGCTCTCCTCCTGCCGCCAAATCTTCTGCTGCAACGGCTGCCGACCCTTCTTCCGGCTCTCCTCCTGCCGCCAAATCTTCTGTTGCAACGGCTGCCGACCCTTCTTCCGGCTCTGTGCCGGCTGGTTCGCTGGTCTCTGCAAGGGCTGCTGTTGCGCTCACCTCAGATGCCGGCTCCCCTGCTGTTGGTTTTGTGAACTGAACCAGTAGATCATTTCCCTCCTGGCTGACCTCGTATTGAACATCATCATTCAAGTTGATCTGGATCCTGGAAGACCCTTCTTCCTCTGTCCGTTGAGAGGCAATAATGCTGTTGATCACCGTGCTCTCCGGGGCATAAGTCTCCTGAATCCCCTCTAAAGATGTCCCCGGGAAATAGAGGACCACGCCAAGCGGAAAAAGGTGCTTGATTGCGGAGTAGGACAGGGGCCGGTTACCTTTCACGGTAACGAAAACTGCGGTTTGTTCCTCGCTGACCGTGACCTCGTGAATCACGCTCTCCGAGGCAGCAGATTCTGCTTCAGCCTCTCCTGGCTTGGTGGTGGCACACCCCGTTGTCACCAACAGGAGTATCAACGGCAATAAGAGCCAACAATTACCCCGAAATGTTTTTATCAAGCAATTCATTTTATACTCCAGATGTCTTCTGTAACATTAAGTCCACTGTTTGGAGTTTCGTTTGACCGGTAAAGAAATCCTCAACCTCTTCTTCAACAACAATTCTGTCCTTTAGTATTCTTGTCACTTGCCCAAAATTCGAACCAACGTAGGTTCCCTTGGTAATCACATATCCCTTACCTTCCGGGTCCTGAACCAAGGCTTTGTTTCCAGTGGAGGCCATAATGATGCCGACCACTTTAAGTTGACTAACGGCGACCTTTTGAAGCGGAGTGAGGGGAATATTTTTTCGGCGTTCATCTGCATCTATCTTGACCCTGCTTCCCGCTCGCCGTTGTTGCTGGGCCACGAAAACGGATCTAAATGGATCTATCTTCCCCTTGGGGTCATAAATATAGGCCACCTTCTTTATAATCTCTTCGGGGGTCGGAGGTTCTGCTTCAACCTGAGCCGGTTCAACCTGAGCCGGTTCAACCTTGGCCACTTCCACGGCAGGCTTCTCTGCGGTGACGGGTTCTGTTGCTTCCTGATCGCTCGGTTTCACTGCCTGGACAGCGGGAGGCTTGGGGACCTCGATCTTTTTTCGCACCACCACAGGTTTTGCAGGTGGCGTGGGCTCTTGCTGCTCTCCGCACCCCACTGCGACAAGGACCATAAGCCCCAGAGCAACGAGAAGCTTATAAGGAGTCGATGGCATCGTCATATCAGCCTTTTTCCCCTCATTTTATTGTGCACCTGCCGCCGGCGCGGCCTCCAAGAATCGGTAAGTCCTGGCCACACACGAGGCATTCAGGATTGCTGCGGTTCCACCTGCAGACCCCAAGCTAATATTCATTATGTTGACAATTCGGGACAGCCTGGCGACCCTGTCAAAAAACATGGCCAGGTTGTGATATCCGCCCGATATCTGAATGTTGACAGGAATCTCGGCGTAAAAACCTCTTATCACCTCTCCGCCGGGTTGGAACAACTTGAAGTCAAGCCCGGATTCCTTGCCCGACCTTGAGACACTTTCAAGGAGGCTTGGGATCTCTCTCTTGTCCGGCAAGAGCTGTAGGGCAAGCTTGAACTTTACCTGTGCCGCCCCATACTCTTTTTCGAACTGTTCGAGGTTTTCGGCGGCTTTTCTGGCTGTAAAAAGCTTACCTTGAAGGGTGTCGTATTCATCCCTCAACTCATTGATTTGTGCCGATTTTGGCATGTATATCAGATAATAAAAACTACCGGCTAAGACCAAGAAAAGGCCCACGCAAATCAAAATCCTTTGCACGCGGCCTATGGCCTCAATCTTTTCAAACGGAAAGGATGGGAGTGAAAGTTTTGCCATCTGTCCCTGCTGCGTTTGTGGTTTGTGGTTATTGTGGAGGTTTCAAAACTGAAACCTGACAGTTAATGTTAAACCCGTTGAATTTTCTACCCCCGCCCATTGCCACCTGTAGGGAGGAAACAAGATTGATCCGATCAAAATATGGCGATCCTTCAAGGCGCCTCATGAAATCAGCAATGGTCTTGTTATCCACGGCCACCCCATTAAGGGTCATTATACCGCCGGTCTCATTCAGGTTGGTCAGCCACATCTTTTGTGCCACCACCAGGCTCGTAAGGGCATCCATGATCCGGACCGATCCGGTGCGGTTTGTATCCAGCTTCTGTATGATATCCATCTTCGCATTGAGTTTGTTGAGCTTATCCTGGATCTCTTTCACCTTTCGGCTAATGGCCTGGAGCTCCGTGAGTTCCAGCTGAGCATTTGATATCTGGTCGGTTAGTTCCCCTATCGTTCCGTTCAAGTTGAAAAAGAAGTAACCCATGGCGCAGATACCAAAGAAGGTGGTCAGGAAAAAAATGGATACCTGCCGTCTGACATTCTCCTTTTTTCGTGCGGCTCGAACCGGCAATAGATTGACACGGATCATTTGTCGTGTACCCTCCTCGATGCCAGGCCCATACAGATCGCGCCTTGAGGAGCAATCTTTTCGAGATAGTCCGCCTCGATCTGTTTTTCGTTGATCTTGACGCTCAGGAAAGGGCTACACATTTGTACATCGATGGAAGTCTCGGCTGAAAGGAGCTCGGAAAACCCTTCCGTCTGTGAAGCCCCACCACTCAGCATGATCCGCCCTATGTCCTCGTCCGAACCAGTGGAATAGTAAAAATCAATGGCGCGCCTTATTTCGGCCCCCCAGCTGGAGATGGTGGAATAAACGATCTCACGAACATCTTCCTCGGGCACCTTCTCCTTGTCCCTGCCCAGCTTTATAGCTTCGGCGTCCTCAAAAGAAGTATCAAACCGGGTGGCAATCTCGCGGGTAATCTGCTCGCCTCCGATATTTACGTCTCGGGTGAAAGCAGACATATAGCCTTTTACTATATTAATGTTCATCTTGTTGGCCCCGATATCGATCAGGCCAACGGTTCCTTCTTCATTCGAATAGTTCTCTTCAAAGACCCTCTCCAGGGCAAAGACGTCTATATCGATCACGCAAGGATTCAGGTCTGCCATGTCCAGGAGGTCTATATACTCATTAATGATGTCTGTCTTGGCTGCGACCAACATCACATTCATCTGATTCGGGTTCAGGTCACTTTCTCCAATAATGTGAAAATCGATGTTAACATCAGCCAAATCAAAGGGGATGTACTGTTCGGCCTCATACCGAATGTTTTCATGCAGCTCTTCTTCTGTCTGTTTTCCCACAGTAATTCTCTTTATGATAACGGAATAACCCGCAACAGAGGTGGCCACATTCTGTTCAGTGACTTTTAAGTCTGACATGAGACCTTTGATCGCATCGGCCACTACAGACGGCTCTTTGATACGGCCCTCCACTATGGAATTCTGGGGCAGGTCAACCATGCCGAACTTCTGCAATATACGACCTTTTTTTGTGTCGTGGACCTCACCCACCTTAATCGATCGAGAACCGATGTCCAAGCCTATGAGTTGGTCCTTTTTGGAAAAGGCCATTTCGCTTCCTCACCTAGGGAATAGTTCGTCTTGTTCCGAGAGTTTGTAACCAAGGGCCAATAAGATTTTCCGCTTGGTCTCCATCCGGCAATCCATGCCCTTTTCTATCCTGTCAATGGTGATAGGGGAAACACCGGCCTTTCTTGCCAATTCGGCCTTGCTCATCAAAAGCGATTCGCGAATCTTTTTTAATTGATTCTTATTCATCTGTTTCCAGCCCCTGTCAATGAAAAAAGCCAAGCTATCAACGCATACGTCTGTTCCCGAAAATGCTATGGTGGGTCTAAGCAAGTACCATGCCAACGGTACGTTATGCTGTTTCCCCCCGTTTTGTTGAGCTCCCTTATATCCCATAATTACACACTTGTCAAGTAAATTATATAAACTTATGCATCAATTATATCAAATTATCTTATTATGTGTATAGCATGTGTATAAAAAATACAAATCTATTTTTCAAATTTGCCGCTGCCACGCGGAAT